>JALTUB010000088.1 GCA_027047745.1 Sulfurimonas sp. | reverse complement strand
ATTGTAACATCAAAAATATTTTGCAGATAGTATCTTCGTAAATTTCCTTTTCTTTTGCCAACGAGGTACCAAAAGCTGTCAAAGTTCACTATTTTATAAGGGTCTATGAGTATCTCAAAATAATCATCTTCTTTTAAATATGTGAATGATATTTGTTTTGATTGATTTATCGCTTCTTCTATAAGGCTTACTTCATTGAGTTTGTTGCTGATATTTTCGAGTTCTATTTTTGTGTAGATTGGAGAAGAAATATTTTCACTTATGCGAGAGAGTAATTTAGCTGAACTATTTTGAAAACTTTTGTCAAAACTCTTACTTGCTTGGAGCAGTAGTTTGAGAGTCAAATCGTCTTGCACACTGAGTTGCTCTTCAAATTCATAGTTATCCTGAAGTCTCCATTTATGTCCATCTTTATATATGGGGTAAAGTGCTACAAGTGCTATAAAGTCTCTTTGGATTGTTTTCGTGCTAACATTAAACTCTTCTGCCAACTCTTTGTGAGTTAATTTCGCACCATTATATAATTTTGCAATTATTTGCGTTCTTCTAAAGAGTTTGGTGTCGTAATCGTGTTTGTATGCCAATGTGATGTAGTCCATTTTTATTTTTTATTAGGAAGGTATTATTCAACTCTGAGTCTGACATTATTAAATCTACCTATTTTTATCTTCCCATGTTATTGTTACTTTAGTTCCATTTTCAGACTCTATACTCAAATCACCAAGTAGTTGTTTTAAAACCAAAGTTTTAACAATCTCAAGCCCTAAAGAGTCGGTTACTTTATCTTCAAAACCAGCACCATTATCTTCAACGACTAAAGTTATAAAACCTTTTTCATGATAAAGTTTAATGCTAATCTTATCATTACTTTTAAATACTTTAGTCAAAATATTACTATCAAAAGCATATTTCATGGAGTTTGTAGCTAGTTCATTGATAATCAGTCCAAAATAAACAAGTTGATCAACATCCAACTCATACTCTATATGACACTCTATCTCTATCTTCTTTAAAAAATTATTATTTAAGTTATTTACTATATTTTTACAGTATTCATGCGTAGATACATTTCTTTCATTTACATTTACATTTAAGTTTTCATATAGATTTGAGATAGATATTATCCTATTTTTAGTCTCTATCAACTCATTTTGTATTCTACTTAATTTTGTTTTAGAGATTTGAAGATTTAGAAGTGAGATAACCATTTGAAGGTTGTTTTTAACTCTATGATTTAGCTCTTTATAAAGAGTGTCTTTTTCATGAAGCGACTCTTGTAGTTGTTCAGTTTTCTCATTTACCAACTTATTAAGTTTTTCTTGTTTCTCTTCTTGAAGCTTCATAATTTCTATATCAGAGTTATATTTTTGCTCAGCTAAAATCTTGATACGATGAGCTAAAGCTACAGAAAAGAGTAGAGCTTCTAGCACAAAGGCAACTTCATTGGCATAGTAGAAATACTTTGTTATATCAATAATACCAAGAGATTTAATAACAGACATCAGTAATGAAATTATGACAAAAGACCAACCTGCTATGTAAAACTTTGCTTGTCTCTCTCCCCTTTTAAGTGCATAAAATGCAGAAAATATAATAATAAATCCAAGAGGGATATACAAAGCTATTACATTAAGGTTAAAGACAATATTATCATAACTCAAGATGATGATAATCGGTGAGATATAAAGATATGTTTTTAAAATACCGTTCAATCTTTCAAACTTATACATATTTAAAAATTCAATTGTAAAGAGTATGATTGGAACTATAAGTAAAGATATATATGCAAATGTTGCTTTTGAGACTTCTAGTGAAACAGTATTTGAAAAAAAATACAGAGGGGCAATGCCAAGATATATACCTTGAAATATAACAATACCAAAAAGATAGATAACATAATACATATATGCTTTATCTTTTGTAAAAATATATATCATGAAGTTATAAAGCAATAGCGTAATAATGATAGTAAAGAAAATAAAAAGATAAAGCTTGTATTTTTGGTCATTTAATATAAAATCATTTTTATTCCAAATAACAAGTTTTCCTATTAATGATGATATTCTCGAATGAGCTTTAATATAATATACTCGTTGCTCATGGGCTTTAAGAGTTATTTTAAAGATAGGATTTATACTAAACCTATCCTTTTTCATATGAAATTGACCATCAACAACTTTTTTCAAACCATCATAAAAGTATATATCTTCAACTTCTTGATTGT
>JALTUB010000087.1 GCA_027047745.1 Sulfurimonas sp. | reverse complement strand
AACAATCTCTTTGACTTTTTTCTCTTTTATATTGCATAGTTTACCAAAATTAATGATATCATCTAAAGTAAAGTTATCTTGTTTATTTTGAAATTTTATCTGGTGTACTTTTGTCCATTTACCTGTTGGATCATATGAATATGTCAAATCAAAAGCTGGTGCTAGTCTCCACTCTGCATCTCTGTCCATTAAGAATCCAAAATTCTTAGTATGATCATCTTGGTTCTTACCTATGATATTAAATACAGCTCTTTTAAATATCTCCGTAACCGCATCTTGAGCTAGCCCTAACTCTCTAGCTGCTAGAACTAGTTGCTCGTAACTGTATGCACCCGATGCATCTCTATGCGCATGAGCTAACCCACTCCATGATACATAATGCAGTTTATCAAGTCTAGATTTACTACTATCATAAACTCTATCAAATCTTTCTATCATAAAATGGAAATCTTCACCCATCTCAATGTATGTAGTTTCAGGGATATCTATTTCGCATTTTTTTGCAATAAGTGAGTAGATATATTCAACTCTTGTCATTCCTTTGGGATCTTTATTATCTCTATCACTATTGCTACTACTGTCAAACTTTAAAAGATAGTATTTACACTCTTTGCCTTGATCGATAGTCCCATCAAAAAATTTCCCATCCTTATCAACAGCAACGAGAGCTTTTGAGCGTGCACCACCAGCACTTGAACCAATTCTAAGTAAATTAATAGCACTTTTTCTATCTGCTGCATGTAGCTTTTCTCTAAATTTATCCTTTTCAGCTAAAACCATCTCTGCCAATTCACTTAATGTATCTAGATTTAATTCCACTCCAGTATTATCACCATCGAAATTTTGGGAGGGTTCATACTCTAGAGCACCCATTGCTCTATTTCCAACATATAGCAATCTATCTAATGCCGTAATGTCTTGTTCTCTTTTTCCTTGCTCTGCAAAATACTGGTCTATTAATTGATTACCAAATTTATCTGGTAGTGAATCTGCAATAAAGCCTGGCAATCCATGGAATGTTCTATGGCTTATGTCATCAAATGAATAAGGAATTGCTCTTAAAGGCAAATGAAGAGGTGAAAACTCTACATTCATTTCTAACACATTTTCTTCATATTCAAAAGTTGCTATTTCTGTCTGCCCAGGCTCATAACCTAAAGCACCTATAATAGTTCCCCATAATTTTACATGTACAATACCATCCATTATTTATCGTCCCCCCATATTATTTTTTTATTATTCTTCGGAGCATCTTTTCTTGAGGCATATATCTTTTTAGGAAGTGTTTTATTTTTTCCTAATGGGCTATAAACTTCTTTCTTTTCAAATAATTCTTGAAGCTTATCAACTTTTCCTACCCCTCTCAGAAATTGCAATAAAGTACTTAACTTAATATTTGTACCTTGATTTAAAAAATTACTGAACGTTTGTGGATTGAAACCACCTTTCTTTGCCATCTCTTCTGTGGTTAGTCCATGTACTCTTCGCATTTCATCTATACTTTGAGCAATTGCTAACATCATTTGTTCATCTGACCTGTAATCCATAATAGCTCCTTAATCATAACTACAATTATAGTTAATGTGTAAAATAATAATTAAATATAACTGCAATTATAGTTAATTCAATAAACAATGTCAATATTTTCATAAATAAATTAACCATAATTACAGTTATATTTAATATTTAGACTTAATGAAAAAAACGGGTGCTTAAAACCTTAAGTTTGACTCGGTAGTATGGGGTCAAAAAAGGGTTTGTTTACAAATGATTATAAAAAAGTGCTAAAAGTTGTATAAAATGTGGTTCAAAGAGTGTTATTAAAAAAGGGAAAAGAAGAGGAATAATTAGGTATTTCTGTACTGAATGTAAGTGCTCTTTTAGTTCCAAAAGAAGACCAGACAAACTACCAAAAATTATTTTCAAAAAGTATATTTTAAGACGACAAACTTTGAATAATTTAGCACAGGACTACCATAGAAGCATACCATGGATTAGGTCTAAAATATTAGACTATGAACCACCAGAATTAACTTTCAATCCACGACCAGTTGTGATAGTTTGTGATGCTACTTTTTATGGAAAAAGAAAAGACCATTTAGGTACTTTAGTATTTAAAGATATTACTAGGAGTCTGTCGGATCAAAGACCTCCCAAATCAAGAACTAAATTACAATATATTATTTTAAGTTTATACATATTTAAATATATTATAAGACTGATAAATCAAGATGATTTACTTCTAAAA
>JALTUB010000086.1 GCA_027047745.1 Sulfurimonas sp. | reverse complement strand
TTAGAGATTTTTTCTTTGGATTTACTACACAAGAAAATGTTGCGATAGATGGGAAATGGTTAAGAGGAAGTGATGTAAATGGGCAATATACACAAGAGAGACATAAAGCCATACTCAACATCTTAGATAAAGATATTAAGATAGTATTTGCTCATAAGTTCTTAGATAAAAACAAAAGTAGTGAAATAACAGCACTCAAAGAAGTTTTAAGGACTAAGTATATAGTTTTTTAATATATAGAAAATATATATTTATGATATAATACAACTTATACCAATCCCAACTTAGGAAAAAGCAATATGTTTCAAAGTGGTTCACCTGTTGCAGGAGAAGATTTTATTGATAGAAAAAAGCATCTTCCACTCTTTAAGGCATATCTTGATAATAACCAACCTATTATGATAAAAGCACCAAGACGGTTTGGTAAAACTTCATTGGTAAAGCAAATCTTTGATTATGAGAAAAAATATGAGTATATTTATATAGATATAAGACTTCATCACTCTTTAGAAACATTATCAAACCAAATAGTCAATAAAGCATATGAATTTGTTAAAATAAAAAACTTTATCAATCAAGCAAAAAACTCACTCCTTAATTTATTGCAATCTATAAAAACTCTTTCCATACCTGATGTTGCAGAAGTTACAATTGATATGTTAAGTAAAGAAAGGGACCCTGTTGAACTTTTTATTCACTCTCTAGATTTAGTAGATACTATAGCTTCTTCAAGAGGTATAAATATTAAAGTAATATTTGATGAATTTCAAGATATTACTAAACTTCATGATCAAAATATACTTGAGGTATTACGATCCATTGCCCAACATCATCAAAACATTACTTATGTTTTTTTAGGAAGTCTTGAAACTATCATGACAAATATATTTGAAAACAAGTCCTCTGCATTTTTTCATTTTGCGAGTGTAATACAACTAGAGGGTTTAGATGTAGATGAACTATTTGAATATACACTTCAACAATTTGATAGTAAAAAAATAGTTTACGATAAAGGGAATCTCTATAAAACTATTTGCTTTTTAGAAGGACACCCTGAATATAGTGCTAAAGTATTACAAACTTTATATATTAATGCTACTCTTGAAAAGAAAAAAATAGATATAAACTCTTGTCTTGATGCCATTAGCTTTAGAGTGATAGAAACAAGAGCATATCTTGATGAAATTATCTCTAAACTTAAAAGCAAAAAACATCACTTTGAAGTGGTTTACAATATAGCAAATGCAAACAAATCAAAAATTGCATCTGCTACACTTTACAATACCCATGTATCCTTAGCAGATATGGGTATTATCAAAAAAGTAGAAAAAGGACAATATAAAATAGTAGATATATTTTTAAAAATATTATTGCAACAAGATGATGATAGTATGGTTTCACTTGATGGAAAGTTGATGATTCCTATGGATAAAAAAACTTAGGTTTGAGACTATTATTAAAATGTTAAATAGTTTTGGCTTATTTTCCAGGTGTTTAAAGACTTTCTATTGAATAGAAAAAGAATACTCAAAAAATATAGTCTTATTTTAGCAATTTCATATGAGGACTAAAAATGGATTTTACAAAAATATTACAAGAACTAGAAGAAGCATCTCTCTTTGATTTATATCGCTTAGGTGCTGCGATAGGCGATGAATTAAGAAATCCTCAAAAACTAGAAAAAGTGAAAAAATCACTCACTGTTGGACAAGAAATTACTTGGTTTGATAATACTACCAATAGATTACAAAGAGCAGTAGTACAAAAGTGCTCACCTACCCGTTGTGAAGTAGAGAATACAGAGAGTGGTGAAAAATGGAGAGTGCCTTACTCTTCTATCAACATAGATGATGTTGACACTTCCATTCAAGCAAGCAAAAAATTCGGAGTAAAAAAGAGTGTCCTTCGCGTTGGAGATATTGTCTCTTTTAAAGACAATGAAAATAAATTGCAATTTGCAAAAGTTCTCAAGCTCAATCCAAAAACTGCAGGTCTTATCACAATGGAAGGGATAAAATGGAGAGTTTATTATGAGAATTTATCTATCAACATGGATATTGATGCAGACATTATAAAAGAAAAGAAGTTAGAGTACGAAGAGTGGCTCAAAAATAATGGTGATCTCCTCAAGGATTCCCACACTGATATTTTATAGGTAAAAAGATGGCAAGAAAAACATACGGAACAACAATTTGGGGTGCAACATTTCTCAAGGCTATAGAGAAAGAAACAGATAGTGGTAGACTCTCTCGTGGCAAGA
>JALTUB010000085.1 GCA_027047745.1 Sulfurimonas sp. | reverse complement strand
ATTTTTGCGACTTTTTCATATATCTCAGGCTTATTATTTTTTAACCACAGAAGACGAGGTAAAGCACCAAGAGCAAAAGTTTGACCAGACTCTGCATAAAACTCTTGCTCGATTCCTTCAAAATTCTCTTTTAGGTACTTCACTTCTTTACTAGCTCTAGCATCAACATTTGCAACTGCCCAAAGTTCTTTGCCATTTTCATCATAAAGAACTATGCCCTCACGCATACTTGTTGCACTCAAAGCTAAAATATCATCTGTGTTTACCTCTGAAATGGCACTACTTATGCACTCTTGAACAAGAGTCCAGTTCTTTTCATAATCAAAGCTCATGCTATCAGGCACACCCTCTTCTTCAAGATGTAGCCACTCTTTTTGACTAACAGAGATTTGATTGCCTTTTGTGTCAAATAAAACGGCTCTTATACTTCCTGTTCCTGCATCTATGGCTAAAAGATATTTCATTTTACTTCTTTAGTTTGGCTTGTTCTAAATCCCAATACTCCATCTCAAAGCTATCTTTTAAACTTATACTTTGGTATCCACCTAGTTTATCAGCTCTTAAAACGGCTAACATTGTATGTTCTACTATGTCATTTACTATAGCTGCTTCCTCTTTTGTTTTACCAAAGGAGATAACTGCAAGATTTTTGATTATCATATAGTTTGGAGCTGGGTTTAGTGCAACTTTATTTACTGCGAACTCATCAAAGTATGCTTGATATGCGTTCATGTACTCACTTAAACCTTTTTCTAAGTCTGTATCTTCCATGATAAGAGGAACTCTTTTTGTTCTTAAAATATGTTCAGGAGTAAGAACTCCACGAGAAGCAAACTCTTTTAGATTCTCTTGTGAAGCATAAAAAGCAGCGAGTGGTGTCTGGTTGATATTGATAGAAACATCATGCCCTTTTAACTTTGACATCTCTTTAACAATACGCATAATATTACAATCACTGTGCATATATTTATGTTCTATGTTTATCACTGCATTTTCATCTAAAAATTCTTCAGCAACATTAACTGCATTTATCATCTTATCATAAGAGTTTTTAGCATTTTCATCAAAGGTAAATATACCATGGTTGTGTAATATAATCCCCTCTATAGAGTTCCAATCCAAATCTTTTGTAAGCTTATAAATCTCATGAGCTAAAATAAACCCTGGCATCACATAATCAACTATCAAGAAGTTAGGAAAGAGTTTTTTTATGTTTTCTTTTCCAGTTTTTGAGTTGGAAATAGTTACGATTGCATCTGCATGAGTGTGATCAACAAACTTAAATGGTATAAGAGCATGAAGTATCGCTTCAACAGAAGGATTTGGAACGCTCTTATCTATCATCGCTTCTCTTTGACCTTTTACCATATCTATATCTGTTAGTTTTTCAAGCTTTGCCATCTCCAAGAGTGCATTTAGTTTAACAGGTGCAAAACCCTCTTTTTTGATGTTCTCTAAGTCCCATCCACTACCTTTCACAAATAGTATATCTTCTCCATCTATTTTACTTTTTACAGAAGTATTTCCACCACCGTGTAAAACAAGTTCACTATTTTGTCCTAAAAGATTTGAAGTATATACTCGTAACTCTAAATCCGTCTTGCACTGCTGTGCTTTTTCTTTATTATATAAATTGTCCATCTTTTATCCTAATATTTCTAGTTCATCACTATATTTATCATCACAATACGGCTCATATGATGATTTATAAACTGCATAATGTGATGAAGCCTTATGTCCATCAAGAGCTTTTTCACTCTGCCAAGTCTCTACTGCCATAAATCTTTTTCTATCATTTTCATACTGAAAAATCTCATAAAAAAGACAGCCATCTTCTGCTTTACTTGGAATTACCATAGCAGAAAGTAACTCTTTCATCTTATCTTCACTGCCATCTTTTGCTACAAATGTTACACTTTTCGTTATTGTCATAATATTTTTTCCTATTTGTTAATATTTTTATCATCAATATTATATCAAATTTAGCTAACTCTACTATAATAAATAAAAATATTAAAGAGCAACTAATGGATTTATTACTTGAAATAGAAAATGTTATAGAAAAAAATGGTTCAGACTTTGAGCTTTCAAAACTTTTTAAACAATACATAAAAGAGTATAAAGAGTCTCTTTTGGAGCTGTTTAAAAGTTCTCAGGGTAAAGATTTTCTTGTTAAACATACAAAAAAGCTAGATTCCATTATAACTCTTATGTATAAAACTATTTTAAGACGAGCATTTAGTGATTATCTTCCTATGCGAAACTCCATCCCTATATCTATCATCGCCCTTGGAAGTTATGGGCGAGAGCAGTTATGTGTTCACAGCGATATTGACCTTTTGATTGTTTATGAGGAGATTGAGGGGTATCAAACAGAGCTTATCATAGAGAAGTTTTTTTATCTTGCACTTGATTCTGGGTTAAAGCTTGGACATAGAGTTCATACAGTTAAAGACCTTTTAAAAGACTCACAAAAAGATATGACCATAAAAACAGCTCTCATGGAGTCACGATTTATAGTTGGTTCAACTTTTACATGGAACAACACAGGCAGAGCCTTAAACAACATCAGACTTGACAATCAAAAAGAGTTTATTTTAGCAAAGATAGAAGAGGCACAAATAAGAAGAAAAAGATTTCCTACCTCTATGCAACCAAATATAAAAGAGGGAGTTGGTGGACTTCGTGATGCAAATCTGATATTTTGGATAGCCCATACTATATATAGTATAAACTCTATTCGTGAACTATCTAACCTCGTTTTTTCAGATGATGAATATAAAGGTTACAGAACAGCTCTTGAACTTCTTTATAGAGTAAGAAGTGCATTGCACCTTATAACAAATAAACAAGAGGACAAACTACTTTTAGAGCATGTCCCTGATGTAGCAAGACTATTGGGTTTTAAAGATCAAAGCAAAATGGTTACAAAAGTGCTTGAAGCACAGTGGCGTATTAGCAACTTTACGAAAATATTTGTCAAAAAAATGGTTCGCCCATTTATCATAGAAAAAGCCAATATATCTAAGTTTAAACATAATCGCATAGCAAAAGGTATCTATATGTCTGATAATAGACTTTTTGCATCTTACAATCTTCCACCTATGCACATAAACTACCTTTTAAAGATACTGACAAACTTAGAAGATAGAGTTTACCAATATGATGCAGGATTTTTATACCATCTAACTTATGCAAATATTACGCACCCTTTGCCTGAAGAAACATATAAACTTTTAAAAACATTACTCTATCGTGATAATATATACTCATTTTTAAAACTATTTTATGATGCAGGTGTTCTTCATCATCTGTTTACAAACTTTAGAAAAGTTATGCACCTACCTCAATTTGATGGTTATCATCACTACCCTGTTGATATACACTCTATAGAGTGTGTAAATGCACTAGAAAATATAAAAGAAGATTTTATACAAAAGCTTCATGATAAACTAAGTAGTGATGAAAAGATGATTTTAAAAATCGTTACACTATTTCATGATACTGGAAAGGGGCGAAAGCAAGACCATAGTGAAGTCGGTGCTAAGGTGATCGCACCATTTATGAAACGCCTAGGAATCAAAGAAGAGCTTATAAAACGCTCCGTAATACTTGTAAAACATCATATACTCATGAGCAGTGTAGCCTTTAAAGAAAATATTCACAATGAAAAAACTCTATATAAATTTATGTCCAAGATTGAAGATGCCAAGAACTTAGACCTATTATATATATTGACCTATGCCGACATTACAGGTGTTGGAGGAGATACTTTTAACTCATTTAACTCTACATTACTTCTTGATTTATATAAAAATGCCTTAGAAATCGCACAAAATTCAG
Source organism: Sulfurimonas sp. (assembly GCA_027047745.1). GTDB lineage: Bacteria > Campylobacterota > Campylobacteria > Campylobacterales > Sulfurimonadaceae > Sulfurimonas. Next base: position 17,714 of record JALTUB010000085.1, on the reverse strand, counting down.
AAAGAATTACAGATGCAAAAAAACGACTCATCATAGAAAATAGAGTTAAGAAAAATGAAGATTTCAAACAACTAACAAAACTACAACAGAAAAAAATTATCACCATAGAGTCAAATCTATTTTTCTTCAAACACACTGCTAATGAAATCATAGAGATTTCAAAAACTGCACGAGGTATAAAAGAGTATGACTTCACCCTCAAAAACAAAAACTCTTTAACCATAGAAATATTTAGAAAAATCCCTATAAACATAGGATATTTACTCTCAAAACTTGCACCTCTAAATATTGCAAATATGGAAATTTTTACTCTTTTTGATGAAGTAAAATACTTTAGAATAGACTTTATAAAAAATGTCACAGGAAACGAACTTGTTGAGGTAGAAGATACTATAGACGCATCTTTTGATATGAGCAAAGAAGTAATTCTTAGAGATATAAAGATAAAAGATGAAGAGATAGGTGTAGATTGTGAGCACTCATTAACACATGCTGAAATAAGCGTTCATACTGCAAATCAAAAAGGTCTTTTATCTTATATCATGCATATTTTTGAAGAACTTAACATAAATATCATCACTGCTAAAATCCACTCTAGCAAATACAGAGTAAAAGACAGCTTTTTAATAGAAAAACAAAACGAAATATGTAATAATAGTGAGATTATTAGAAATATGCTAACAAAGGGTAATTAATGTGTGGAATTGTAGGATATATAGGAGAAAAGAATACTAAAGATATTTTGCTCTCAGGGCTAAAAGAACTAGAGTATCGTGGATACGACTCGGCTGGTATCGCTGTACTTCAAGATGGAGATTTCCAAAGTTATAAAGCTGTTGGTAAGTTAGTCAATTTAGAAGAGAAAACAAAAGATTTTATAACAGATAAGTTTGCTGTTGGTATCGGTCACACTCGTTGGGCTACGCATGGAAAACCAACAGAGTTAAATGCACATCCTCATCTTGGTGAAAGTTCTTATGTAGTTCATAATGGTATCATAGAAAATTATGCTGAACTGAAACAAGAACTAACAAATGAGGGTGTAACTTTTTTAAGTCAAACCGATACTGAAGTTATAGTTCATCAGTTTGAAAAAAACCTTAAACTCACAAACACTGCATTTGAAGCTTTTAAACAGACTATACATGAACTACATGGTGCTTATGCTATTTTACTTGTAACAAAATCAGAGGAAAAAACTATATTTTTTGCAAAAAATGGCTCTCCAATGCTTGTTGGAATAAATGCAGAAGATGAAAAATATTTCGCTTCTTCAGATACGCCACTTATCGGTCACTGCTCTGATGTAAACTACTTTGAAGATGGTGATTATGGTTATGTCACAAATGATGCGATAATCATGTATGATAAAGAAAACAGAGCTAAAGAACCAAGCTTTAAAAAACTATCAACCAACAAACTATCTGCACAAAAAGATGGTTATAGATTTTTCATGGAAAAAGAGATTTATGAGCAAAGCAGTGTTATCGCTGATACTCTTTTGGGTCGTTTAACTGATAAAGAAGTAGTTTTTGACGAACTTCCTGCCTCTCTTTTTGAAGGTATAAATGAGATAAAACTTTGTGCCTGTGGAACATCTTATCACTCTGCAATCTCAGCTTCATATATGTTCGAAAGATACTCTAAAGTAAAAACATCCGTAGAAGTAGCTAGTGAGTTTCGATACCGTGAACCTATCATGAGCAAAGATACTCTTTTTGTAGTTATTTCACAAAGTGGAGAAACAGCAGATACTCTTGAAACACTTAAGATGGCAAAAAGAGCTGGACTCAAAACACTTGTTATCTGCAATGTTGATAACTCCTCTATGGTTCGTTTAGCTGATGCTTTCATACTTACTCGTGCTGGAGTTGAAAAAGGTGTAGCCTCTACAAAAGCCTTTGCCTCGCAGGTAACTATATTTTGGATGTTGAGTATCTATTTGGCAAAACGAAATGATACACTAAACCAAGATGAAATCTCAAGACAGATTAGACTAATGCGAGAGATACCATCAAGCGTAAAAGTCAGCGATGATATGCATGAGAAGATAAAAAGACTATCAAAAAGATACCTGCATGGACATGGATTTTTCTTTATTGGTCGAGATGTTTTCTTTCCTTTAGCACTTGAAGGAGCTTTAAAACTAAAAGAGATCTCTTATCTTCATGCAGAGGGTTATCCAAGTGGAGAGATGAAACATGGACCTATTGCTCTGGCAGACCCTGAACTCTTTACTATTGCCCTACTTCCTCAACATCTTCTTTATGAAAAAAGTAGAAGTAATGTCGAAGAGTTAAGCGCAAGAGACTCTACGATATGTGCTATAAGTCCCATAGAATTTGACAAGGCTGATGACTATATCAAAACTAAGACTCATGAAGATTATATGCTAGAGTTTTTTGAAATGATGCTTGTAGTACAACTTCTTTCACTGGAAATTTCTGTTAGACTTGGAAATGATGTTGATATGCCAAGGAATCTGGCAAAAAGTGTAACTGTTGAGTAAGGTATATGCTATTATTATAAAATCAAATAACTAAAAGGTAACTTTTTATGCAAACAAAATCCAAACTACTACTTCTTGTAACTGTTCTTCTCCTAGCTTTAGGAGTTGCGACTATGATAAATGTTTCACTTAAATTTCGTGATTATAGTATTCATAATGCTGTTGAAAAAGCTAAGATGACTGCTAGTATAGTTAAAGATGGGCTTACTTCTCATATGGTAAACCATATCATGGATAAAAGAGAGTTCTTTTTAAACCAAATTTCAAGCCATAAAGATATTAAATCATTACGGATTATACGCTCTAAATATGTTATAAAACAGTTTGGACCTGCACTTCCAAATGAAATGCCAAAAGATGCTATAGACAAGGAAGTTTTAAAGACAGGCAAGATATTTCAAAAAGTTACAGAAAATGCCGGGGATGTAACACTTAGAGTTACTATTCCATATAAAGCAAATGGCACTGGAACTCCAAACTGCTTTGCTTGTCATAATGTACAAGAGGGAGATACGCTAGGTGCTATTAGTATGGAGTTTGATATTAGTGGCATGAGAGATACAGGGATACTTACTATTTCAAACATATTACTCATAAATATAGTCTTTATTATCATCATGCTTCTTCTTCTAAACCATTATGTCACTCCATATATGGAACTTTTCAACACTCTACAAGATGGGGTAAAAAAGGCATATCATGGTGATTTTTCACATGAGTTTAAAACAACAGTTTCTGGAGATGGAAAGGATTTTGTAAATCAAATAAACCCACTCTTTAGAAAAATAGAGGAGACTTTTGGACACATAAAAGATGATTTATCAACCTTTATTCCTAACAACAATACAAAAAGTGATGACCCTTTATATGAAGCTAAAGTTATTATCAATGAGTTATCAGATATTTATAAATTTAAAAAGACTATTGAGTTAGATAGTACAAAAGATGTTATTTTTAGCAGAAGTGTAGATATTTTAAAAATAAAGTTCAATATCCAAGAATTTACTCTATATGAGGTAAGTGCTACTACTAAACTTAGAAAGCTACTATACACAACAGATAAAAATCGTATTGTTTGTAACTCAGATGTAACTGACAATATAGAATATTGCCGAGCTTACAGAACAAGTAATGAAGTTATTTCAACTGACTTTATAAACTTATGCCAACACTGTCATGCTGATGACTTAAAATACATCTGTATCCCTTTTAGTATCAACAGTGATTATTCACTTGTATTATCAATCACAACTGATGATGAAAATGAGTTCAATAGGATTCATAAACTAATACCAAGTATAGAAAACTATTTTGAAGCAGCAAAACCTGTGATTGAAAGTAAAATGCTTATGGATAAACTACGAGAAACTTCTCTTAAAGACCCTATGACGGGACTATACAATAGAAGATTTTTAGATGAATTTGCAGATAAAATCATGAACCAAGCGACTAGAAACAATGATACTTATGCTGTTTTTATGCTTGATGTTGATTACTTTAAAATGGTAAATGACACATATGGACATGATGTAGGAGATAAAGTTATAGTTGAGATTGGTAAACTTGTAAGGTCTTGCATAAGAGATTCTGATCTAGGTATCAGATATGGTGGAGAGGAGTTTGTTGTTATGCTTCACAATGCAGATGAAGAAGGTATGATGAAGGTTGCAAATACTATTCATGATAGCTTTGGAGAGCTTGTTTTTGATGCTGGAAATGGAGAAACTCTACAAAAAACTATAAGCATAGGAGTATCTAACTTCCCTAAAGATGGAGATACAATTTGGAAATGTATAAAATATGCTGATACTGCTTTATATGTTGCAAAGACAACAGGTAGAGATAAGATAGTTGAGTATGAAAAGTCTATGAATGAAAATGAGGCTTTAAGATAAGCCTCTTGTTAGTAGTTAGGAGTGACTAGCTACAGCCACATCCTCCCCCACTACTTTGTGGTGCAGCAGAACCAGTTGAACATGCACTTACACCTGGAGGTGTTGTTGGTTGAACTGACTGATTATCAACTCCACCATTTGCATTTATCTCTTCAACTGAAGCCCAGATAGAAGCAGCAGCTGTTGCATATCTTTTTGCACTCTCAGAAGTTGGGTTTACAAAAGCGATAGGTTTCCCTTCATCACCACCAGTTCTGATACTTGGTTCTAATGGAACTTCAGCGATGATTTTCGTATCAAACTCATCTGCCATAGGTTGTGATGTTCCTTTTCCAAAGATGTCATACTCAACACCAGTATCTGGTGCGATAAATCCACTCATGTTTTCAATAATCCCAGCGATAGGAATGTTAAGTTTTTTAAACATATCAAGTGAACGACGAGAATCATCCAAAGAAACACCTTGAGGTGTAGTTACAGTTAAACCAACAGTTACAGGAACACTTTGTGCAAGAGTAAGTTGTGCATCACCAGTTCCAGGAGGCATATCAATAACCATAATATCTAACTCAGACCACATGATGTCTCTTAAAAATTGTTCAATCGCTTTCATGATCATAGCACCACGCCAGATAAGTGATTGTCCATCTTCCATTAGTGAACCCATAGACATAACTTCAATGCCATAAGCTTTTAAAGGTAAAACTTTATTTCCATTTACTTCTGGTTTTACATCACCTAAACCCATCATACGAGGGATATTTGGACCATAGATGTCAGCATCTAAAAGACCGACTTTAAGACCTTGTTTTGCTAAAGAGATAGCAATATTTACTGATGTAGTTGATTTACCAACACCACCTTTTCCTGAACTTACCATTAAAAAGTTTTTCACTTGTGGAGCAATATTTTTACCCTTTGATGAACTCTCTCTTGGCATTACTGGTGCTTTAATATTACAAGTAATATTTTCAGCTCCCTCTCTCATAAGTTCTGCTGTCGCTTCATCTTTTATCTGTTGTGAAACTTCTGGAGCAGATGAAGTAATATCTACTGTAAAGCTAACATCATCACCATTTACTACTATATCTTTTACAAAACCAAAAGTTACAATATCCTTAGTAAACCCTGGATACATTACTTTTGATAAAGCTGATTTTACACTTTCTTCAGTCATTAAAAATTCCTTTACTATATTTATATTTTTGGGATTATATCTAAATAAGACAAATATTGTCTTATTTAGATGGTTAAATTGATTTTATAAGTTTACGCTACTGCTGCAGCTTCTTCTTTCTCTTTTACTTCTCTAGCAATTTGCTCTATCGCTTCAGGATTGTCCATGATATTTTGAGTTATCTTGTAAGAACAAAACTTTGGCCCACACATAGAACAGAACTCTGCTTCTTTGAAAACATCTTGAGGAAGAGTTTCATCATGATACTCTCTAGCTCTATCTCCATCTAGTGAAAGTTCAAACTGTTTTTCCCAGTCAAAACTATATCTAGCGTCACTCATAGCATCATCAACATCTCTAGCACCCTTGCGACCACGAGCAATGTCAGCAGCATGAGCAGCTATCTTATAAGCGATAATTCCCTCACGAACATCATCTGCATTTGGAAGACCAAGATGCTCTTTTGGTGTTACATAACATAACATACTTGCACCATGCCAACCACCAACAGCAGCACCGATAGCAGAGCTTATATGGTCATATCCAGCGGCGATGTCAGTTACTAATGGACCTAAAATATAAAAAGGAGCTTCATGACAAAGTTCTCTTTGGATTTTCATGTTACGCTCTATCTGGTTGATAGGCACATGCCCTGGACCCTCTATCATGACTTGAACATTTTTTTCCCAAGCTTTTAGTGTAAGTTCACCAAGAACCTTTAGTTCTCCAAGTTGTGCATCATCACTTGCGTCTGCTAAACAACCAGGGCGAAGAGAATCACCAAGAGAAAGACTTACATCATACTTTGCACAAATATCTAAAATCTCATCAAAAGCAGTATAAAAAGGGTTTTCTCTATGATAGTGCATCATCCATGCAGCCATCAAAGAGCCACCACGAGAAACTATACCCATTTTTCGTTTTGCAACTTTTGGCATAGTTTCAAGTAAAAAACCTGCGTGAATTGTAAAATAAGAAACACCTTGTTTTGCTTGTCTCTCTAAAACTTCTAACATAACTTCTATAGTTAAATCTTCTATCTTATTGTTTACATCATGTAAGATTTGGTAAATTGGCACTGTTCCGATAGGAATCGCAGAAGCATTGATTACTGCTTTACGAATCTCATCAAGATCTCCACCAGTTGATAAGTCCATTGCAGTGTCAGCTTTGTACTTTTGAGAAACTTTCATCTTCTCTACCTCATCTTCTATATCTGCAGCTATTGCAGAAGAACCAATATTTGCATTTATCTTACATTTACTAGCTATGCCGATAGCCATAGGTTCTAATGATGCATGATTTACATTAGCAGGGATAATCATACGCCCTCTTGCCACTTCACTACGAACTAGCTCTGGAGATAACTCTTCTATCTTAGCGACATATTCCATCTCACCTGTAATAATGCCTTTTTTTGCATAATACATCTGTGTACGAACAGAATCATTTTCGCGTTCTTTTAACCATGAAGATCTCATAATCTCTCCTAATTTTATATTTTTATATTTTTATACTTATATGATGGAAATATAATCAAATAAAGTTAATATAAAATAAAGTGTAAATATTGATAAGATTATTTATGTAACAAGCAAATAAAACATTTTACAATTAAAGATAGAAAAAGTTTCTAAGTGTATAATTTCGTAACACTTTGCAATTTTAGGAGATACTTTGACTGATACGACTCTTATACTCCTCGCTGCTGGTAGTTCTAGCCGTTTTAGCCAAGATGTTAAAAAGCAGTGGCTCAGGATAAATCATGAACCTTTATGGAAATTTGTTGCAAATAGTTTCAAAACTACTCATCTTTTTAAAAATATCATAATTACTTCATCTTCTGACGATATTGCTTTTATGAAAAATTATGCTTCTTATATATTTGCAGAAGGTTCAGATACAAGACAAAAATCTTTAAACAATGCTTTAAAAGAGGTAGATACAGAATTTGTACTCGTTAGCGATATTGCAAGAGCCTGTATAAGTGAAGATTTTTTAAATACAATCATGCTTCAAAAAGATAGTGCTGATTGTATCGTTCCTTATCTAAAAGTAAGTGATACTATTGTTTATGAAAATGAAACCATAGATAGAGACAAAGTCAAACGCATACAAACACCTCAACTTTCAAGAACTAAAGTTTTAAAACAAGCACTAAAAAGCGATGAAGATTTTACTGATGAGAGTAGTGCCATCGTTGCTTTTGGTGGCTCAAGAGCTTTTGTACTTGGCGAAGAAGATGCTCATAAGATTACATTTGCAAAAGATTTAAACAAACTTCCTTGTCTAAATCCTCCTTCAAGTGACACACTTAGTGGAACTGGGTTTGATGTACACGCTTTTGATGACAAAGGCGATATGTATCTTGGTGGTGTTTTGATAGAGTCAGACTTTGGATTTAAAGCTCATAGTGATGGTGATGTAGCTATTCATGCACTTATAGACGCACTTTTAGGTGCTGCTGGGATGGGTGATATTGGGATGATATTTCCAGACAATGATGATACTTATAAAGGAATAGACTCAAAAGAGTTACTAAAAAGAGTTGTAGAAAAGATATACCATTTTGGTTTTGTGATAGTAAATGTTGATATAACAATAGCTGCACAAAAACCAAAGATAGGAAAATACAAACTACTCATGAGAGAAACACTTGCCGTGATACTAAACATTGATATGGCAAGAGTAAACATAAAAGCTACAACAACAGAAAAACTCGGATTTATAGGTCGAGGTGAAGGTGTTGGAGTTATTGCAAATGCAAATTTAAAATATTTTGATTGGACGAAAATTTGAAAATACTAATTATAGAAAACGAGATTTATTTAGCCCAAAGTATCGCTACAAAACTTGGTGAACTTGGTCATAACTGTGAGATGTGTACATCCACTAAAGATGCGATAAAAGGTTCAAGCTATGATGTTGTTCTTTTATCGACCAATATAAATGGTCAAGATTTTACTCCTGTTATAGAAACATTTAAAAAGTCGATTGTTATCTTAATGGTTTCATATATAAGTAATGACACCGTCTCTAGACCACTTGCAGCTGGGGCGAAGGACTATATACTTAAGCCGTTCATGATTGAAGAGTTGATACGAAAGATAAACCATTATCAAGAGTTTGAAAAACTAAAAAGTAGAAATGAAGCTTATGAAAAGTACATTACACACTCTTTTTCAGATATTGCACAAACTGCACAAGATGAAGAAGTAGAACTACCTCTTTTTATATCTTCAAGTTTTCAAAAATATAGCGATGCTTTTGCATTTGAGTATGCAAAAAATGAAAATCTTCCTATTCACTTCTTAACATTAACAGACTCCAAAGCTATGAATGAAATCGCATCGATGCCACAAAACTGTATCATTTATATTATCGACTTTCAAGTTCTAAAAAAAGGTGAAAGAAAAACATTTTGCAAAATCATAGAAGATAAAAAAGTTATTGTCACAAGTAATGATAAAATAGAAGATGTTGAGCATCATGTTTTAGAGATACAAAGTGGAAACAATGTCTTTGACAAGGGCGAAATATTGCCTATAGAAGATTATGTAAAGTTTATTATTTTAAACTATCAAAGTAAATATCCTGATACTGAACTATCTAAAAAACTAGGTATCAGTCGTAAAAGTTTATGGGAAAAACGAAAAAAGTATGACATCATCAAGAAAAAGTAAAACGCTTCTTATAGACCAAGAAGCTGCTTCTGCCTTAGAACTGCTTAAAGATAGTCTGCTCTATCCTGTCATGAAGTTGATGGGAGAAAAAGAGAGTGAAGAAGTTTTAAAAACATCTTTAGTAAAAGACAAAACATTCCCATTTCCTTTTATACTAGCACCATCTGGAAAAACAAATGCCAAAGTAATAGCCTCACTTCAAAAAGGTGATGAAGTTATACTCTTACTTCATGATAAAGAGTTTGCTACATTAAAAGTAGATGATATTTTTAAAATCAATCCCAAAGAGAGGATAAAGCATATTTATGGGACAGATGACCTCTCACACCCTGGTGTCAAATCAACACTTAAACGCATAGGGGATTTTGCTATTAGTGGTGAGTATGATATTGTAAACCACGCTCCAAGTCAAAACAAAAAAAAGATTCAAGAAGCTAAAGATAGAATCTCTGCAAAACATACATCATCCATAGTAATGGCAGCAAATCCTCTTCATCGTGCGCATGAAAGGTTGATAAGACAAGCACTTGATAGTACAGATTTACTTGTAATCTTTTTGCTTAAACCTTATGATACAAAGAACATTAGTTATGAAATCAGAAAAGAGTCGCTTGACTTTTTTATAAATAACTTTTTACCTAAAAATAGAGTTGTAGTAGTTCCACTTGAAAATAGTTATATTTTTGCAGGATACAATGAGATAATAATAGATGCGATAGTCGCAAAAAACTACGGATGCGATAGGCTAACCATCGGGCGAAACCATGCTGGTCTTGGTATGTTTTATGACTCAAACTCTAACAAGTCTATCATTGATAAAGTTGTTGGGATAGATATAGAGATAAGTATCTCTAGTGAATTTGTTTATTGTGACAGATGTACAACTCTAGTAAGTACCAACACTTGTCCACACGGAAAACATCATCAGATTTCATATCATGCAGATTCTATCTTAGAGATTTTAGAAGCTGGACTTTTACCTCCTGCTGTTTTGATGAGAAAAGAAATATCAGCATTTTTACTATCAAAATTATTGCCAGATAGATTTAAAAACTTAGAAAAACTCTACTATGACACTTTTTCTTTCGAAGGTTTATTAGAAGAGCATGATGAAAAAGATTTTTATCTTGAACTTATGAAACTTTATCAAACAACATCACTAACTTAAAACAAATAGGATTAAAATGAACTACTTTTTTTTAACACTTGGACTATCAAAAATATCTCCAAAGATTTCACAAACTATCTCTTTATTTATTGCCTTAATCTTATCTATCTTGATACTTATTTACTTAGATGAAAACACTCTATTTTTAGCAACACTTCTCATCTCCATTGTAACACTTAGAGCTATTAACAAGTACGAGGAAGAAGGTGGAGTGCATTTTGATGAGCATATAAACTTAGATAAATTTGCAGGTGTAGGTTTTGCCCTAAGTGTTGCTCCAGCTTTTGGTGTAGATATAAATGATATTACCACCTTTAGCAATGGTTTTCTTATCCAAGCACTTCTATCTTTAGGATTTTTTATCTACTTTGAAAAAGCAAAGCATTCTATAATTGGAAGAATATATCATGAAGCAAAAGGTGGTATAGCCATTGTTGGGGATGATGTGTTAGCTGGTTTTATCGCAGGAATTGTAAGTTCACTTCTTTGGCAATCATTTTTAAAAGTTCAAGCATATTTAGCTTAAACTTTCGTTTTCGTTATAGATAGACAAAGATGGAAAAGCAAACTCAAGATTGTTTTTCTCTAATATATCCATGATTTTAAACATCACATCTTCTTTTATCTCTAACCATGATTTCCAGTTTACAGTTTTTGTAAAACAGTAGATCAAAATATTCATGCTAGAGGGTCCAAAATCATCAAGATATACCAAAAGTGTCTTTTTAACACCCTCAAAATCATCTTTTGAGATTAACTTAGCAGAGTGATACTCTCTATGTTTATGTGCTGTGTTTTCGGTGGCTATGCCTGAGTGTTTATCTAGCATCTCTCTTATTTGAGTTACTGCATTTTTAATATCTTCACTTTTAGAATCATATTTTATGCCTATACTCATCTTAATCCTACGACCAAGTGTTCTTTTACTCCAGTTTTTCACATCAGTTGTAGCAAAAGTTCCATTTGGTATAGCAATCATTGCATTATCAAATGTTCTAAGAGTAGTTACTCTTAAACCAATCTCTACAACAACACCCTCATCATTTGCAACAACTATCCAATCCCCTTGAGAAAATACATTACTAAATAAGATAGAGAGAGTTCCAAAAAAGTTAGATATAGTATCTTTTGCTGCAAAGGCAACAGCAAAACCACCGATACCAAGTCCTGATAAAACAGCAGTTAGATTTACCCCTGCCAAATAAAGCATTATCAAAAAACCGATAAGCATAACAACAAAATTGATGATTTTTATACCGACATTTATCATCTCATTTTTGATTTTATTTTCATCATTTATCTCAGAGATTTTTATAGCTGCAACAGTATTGAGTATTCTATAAACAACAAGTGTGAAGAAAAAACCATAAATAACATCAAATGATGTTTTAACCAGTGCAATATCACTAAAATCACTATATACAAACAACACAATATTAATGTTAATTATAACAACAAGAACATCAATAGGTTTATATAATACTTCAACAATCTCTTTTACATAATTGCCAAATAGTTCAAAGCTAGATAAGTATTTATTTAAGGCTATATATGCAACTCTTCTTAAAAAATATATAAAAGCAATAAAAAATATAATAATTATAAGTTTAATAACCGTCAGACCATAATCTTCAAGTATAGGGTTTACACTCTCTACAACAGCTAAATTATTTATATTAATCACCAAGCTAATAAGATGATATTTTGTGTATTTATTGAGTCTATACATCTTATTTTCTAACTTATAGATATTGCTTATCATATCTGTATTTATCTCTTTAAGTGCGTAAAATTCTTTTAAATTTTTCTTAGCTTGAGCAAGTGTTATTGATGGTTCATCAATCTTATCTATGTAAGAATAATCTTTGGACGAAAGTTCACTTACTCTTTGTTGATTTTTAGATATGATACTATTTAGTTTCTCTTTAAAAAGTTCTCTGCTTGGTTCATTTAAAGCTATTAGCATATCTTTTATCATTAAATTTTGATAACGAAGAAGTTCATATGATTTTACTTTTATTTCATCACGCAACATAGCATAAGTATTACCTGCTCTTTTATTTATAGAGATAATTTTCTCAAGTGAAAATATCTCTTTATCATAAGAATCTGTATTTTTGATAAAATTGTTTTTATTTTTCATTAAAAAATCAAGAGCTTTATTGTAATCAATCTCTTGAGTTGTCATGATGCTCTTTATTTTCTCTTTAGTAACATTGTTTTCATTTATTTGATAAACTAATTGTAATTGTTTATCAATAAAATTGCTGTATTTCACATCTGCATTTAAAAAAGTTGCAAATAAAAATATAAAAAGAAATAAAAACTTTTTAATCATAAAAAATACCTTTATATACCCTCAGCTATCATAGCATCAGCAACTTTCTTAAATCCTGCAATATTTGCTCCATCAACATAGTTGCCCTCAACACCATAATCTTTTGCCGTTAAAGCAACACGAGTACAGATTTGGTGCATAGTCACTTTTAGTGTTTTATCAACTTTTTCAAAGCTCCACTTGCTCATAGAAGCATTTTGACTCATCTCAAACTCACTAACTGCAACACCACCAGCATTAGCTGCTTTTGCTGGAGCAAAGCATACATCATGAGATAAAAGTAGTGCCGTTGCTTCTGCAGTTGAAGGCATATTTGCACCTTCTGTTACACTTACACAACCATTAGCTATCAAGTTTTGAGCATCTAACTCTGTTAGTTCATTTTGTGTAGCACATGGAAATGCTGCGTAACATTGTATGTTCCAAACTGCATGAGAATTCTCTTCATACTCTGAAACTGGCGTATATTTAGAGTCTGGATGTATATCCATATACTCTTTTAAAGAGACTCTGCGATTTAATTTCATATCTTTAAGTAGTTCTATATCTAAACCTCTTGGGTCATAAATCATACCTTTAGAATCAGTACATGTGACTGGGATAGCACCGATTTGTAGCAGTTTTTCAATAGCATGAAGAGCAACATTTCCTGCTCCACTTACAGTACAAATCTTCCCTTCTAAAGACTCTTGACTCTGAAGTTCAAGCATTTTTTGAGTGAAATATACAGCTCCATAACCTGTTGCTTCAGGACGCATCAAAGAGCCACCAAACATAAATGGTTTTCCAGTTAAAACACCCTCAAAAGTTGAAGTTATCTTTTTATACTCGCCAAAAAGATAACCAATCTCACGACTTCCAACACCAATATCACCTGCTGGAACATCCATTCTAGGGCCGATGTATTTATGAAGTTCTGTCATAAATGCAGAACAAAACTTCATAACTTCAAAGTCACTTTTTCCCTTAGGGTCAAAGTCACTTCCACCTTTACCTCCACCGATAGGAAGACCTGTAAGTGCATTTTTAAGAATCTGTTCAAACCCTAAAAACTTCAATATCCCCTCATTTACTGTTGGATGAAAACGAAGACCACCTTTATATGGTCCAAGAGCATTGTTAAACTGGATACGATAACCAGTATTTACTTGAATCTTATTATCATCATCTAACCAAACTACTTTAAACTTTATAACTCTATCTGGAACTACAAGTCGTTCTAAGATTGAATACTCTGCATATCTGCTATCAGACTCCAAAAGAGGAGCAATAGAGTAGATAACTTCCTCCATAGCTTGATAAAAAACTTTATTTTCTGCACAATTACTATTTTCAAATTTCTTGATTTCTGTTTCTGCTATTGACATTTTTGTTCCTTAGGATACATTTTTGTGACAGTATATCACTTTAGTTTAAATATTTTTCAACTTTTGAGCTATAACAACACTAGCCATAACTAGAGGGTAAGAAGTTGGTGCTGATGTAAGTCTTGGCTGTGTTGCTACCTGCATAGACATAACCTTGTAAATATCGTAATGAGACTCGATAATAAGCCCTACAAGATTTATCATCTCCCCAGCTTCAAGACCTCCCATAATTTGTCCACCGATTATCTGTCCACCATATTTCATGGCTATTAGTTTTACGAACTGTTTATGTGCGTCTGGTATGGTTGCAGGATGACGATTTACCCCACTAAAAGTTCCTACGACTATATCAATATTTGCAGCTCGTGCTTGATCTTCTGTTACTCCAGCCGATGCAAATGCAGTTTCATTTACCATAGTTGAAAAGATTGCTATAGTTCCACTAAATCCTTTTAGATACTCTATGCCATACAGCGAACTTCCTGCGATACGCCCCTCAGCTGATGAAGTAGAAGCAAGCATAACTTTTGATGGTTCTTTAGTGATAAAATCTCGTCTAGCACTACAATCCCCAACAGCAAAAACATCATGATTTTGCGTTCTCATATACTCATCAACCCAGATGCCACCATAATATCCAAGAGACACACCAACCTTTTGGGCAAGAGTAGTATTTGGTTTATAACCTGTTGCTAAGATAACTATCTCTGCATCAACTACCTTTGTACTTTTAAGCTCAACTGCATTTACGATACCATCACCATTTTTATCTATGATTTTTGTTACTCTATCTCTTCCTATATATTTAACCCCCACTTCAAGCATCAACTCTTCTGCTTGTTTAGCTATCTCATGATCAAAAGCATTTTGGAGTATATGTTTACTACCACCTATCACTGTTACATTTTTACCCTTTGAAGCAAATTCTAAAGCAACCTCAACACCTATAAAACCACTTCCAACGATAACTATCTCTTTCTTGTCCTTAGCATAAGCATCAAGTTTATCTATAAATGATTTATCTTTTGCGATAGTGAAAACTCCTTGAAGCGCCAAAGAGTGTTCCAAGGAAGCATGAACAAAAGGAGTAGAACCTGTTGCAAAAATCAGTTTATCAAAGCTGATTTCATTATCACAGCAGTAGGCTATCTTCTTCTGCATATTTATATCTTCGATTTTACCAACCATAGTAGATATGCCCATCTCTTCAGCCATAGCACAAGATGAAACATCTTTTTCACTACACCCTAAAGTCTTTCCAAATACATAAGGAATAGCACAAGGAACAAGCTGAACTTCTTGCTCACGAACAACTAAAATCTTTTTTTGAGGGTTATTCATCTTAGCAGTAACTGCACTAACCCCTCCAGCTGGTCCACCACCGATAACCAGAACATCACAACTTGTTTTTTGCATATTACTATCCTCTATCATTTTAGATAACGATAGTATAACTTATTTTAAAAATAAACTGTATAATGTAGCGATAATTTTATAGGACTTACCTGCATGAACAAACTTACACTCCAAACACTTGAACGATGGCTCTGGGATAGTGCTGATTTGATGAGAGGGCATATCGATAGCTCTGATTTTAAGAACTATATCTTTGGCTTACTCTTTCTTAAAAGAGCAAATGACCAGTTTGAGGAAGAAGCAAATATCGCTGTGAGTGAAGATGGTGTGAGTTTCAAAGAGGCACTTCTTGATGAAGATTATCATCAATTTTTTATCCCCTTTGATGCCTATTGGTCTGAACTAACTAAAAAGACTGAAAACATAGGTCAAGCACTTGACAAGGCTTTTTCACTTATAGAAGAGCATAACTCACAACTTGAAGGTGTCATGACTGCTGTTCATTTTGGAGATACCGAAAAACTTCCTGATGAACTTTTAGCACGATTACTGCAACACTTTAACAAATACTCTCTTGCAAACGAATACTTAGACAATCCAGATATTTTAGGAAGTGCTTATGAGTATCTTATCCGTGAGTTTGCTGATGATGGTGGGAAAAAAGGTGGAGAGTTTTATACTCCAAAAGAGGTAGTAAAACTTGTAGTAAGTCTTATAAAGCCACAAGCAGGAAATAATATCTATGACCCAACTTGTGGAAGTGGTGGTATGTTGATACAGAGTGCCGCCTACATTAAAGCAAATGGTGGAACTGTTGGTAAGTTTGTAGATGCTTCGCTTTACGGTCAAGAGAAGAACCTTGGAACTTGGGCTATTTGTAAGATAAATATGATTGTTCATAACTTCAAAGATAGTGACATCCGAAAGGGAGATACTCTTTCAAGTCCAAAACACTTAAAAAATGGCGAACTCATGACTTATGATAGAGTGATAGCAAATCCACCCTTTTCACTTAAAAAATGGTGGGCAAATGCAGAAATAGACATAAAGCAAGATGAAAAAGGCAAAGAGATAGCACCAAAATATAATGCTGTTGTCTCTGATGAGCATGGAAGATTTAAGTATGGCATACCACCAAGGGGATATGGAGATTTAGCCTTTGTTCAACACATGGTAAGTGTTCTTAAAAATGATGGTCGTATGGGTGTTGTACTGCCTCATGGTATTTTATTTCGTGGTGGAACTGAGGGCAAAATCAGAGAGGGCTTACTTCATGATGACCTCATAGAAGCCATCGTTGGACTGCCTGAAAAGCTGTTTTACAACACTGGCATACCTGCTTCAATCATCATCATAAACAAGTCTAAATCCCAAAACCTTAAAAACAGAGTTGTGTTTATAGATGCTTCAAATGAGTATAAAAATGGTAAAAATCAAAACACTCTGACACAAGAAAACATAAGTAAGATAGTTGATGCCCACAACCAAGGGGCTGGGACTTTAGTCCCACAAGAAGATTGGACTAAAGTCCAAGCCCCGAGCATAGATAAGTTTATGAGAGTTGTTGAAATAAGGGAGATAAAAGAGAACGATTACAACTTAAATATTTCACGATACATTGATACAAGTGATGAAGAGATTATCATAGACATAAAAGCTACTTTACAAGATATAACAGAGTTAGAGGCAAAAGAAAAAGAGATAGATAGTAAGTTAAACGGTTATTTGAAAAGTTTGGGGTTTTAGGATGTATGATAAATCTGTAAAACTGAATGAATGGAATGAAGTAAAACAAATTACTCAAAAAATTGATAAAAAAGTATATTTTAAAGAGAGAGATATTTTTTGGCTAAAAATTGGTGAAAATATTGGTTTTGAACAAAATGGAAAAGGTAATAAGTTTCAAAGACCTGTTTTAGTGGTAAAAAGATATACAAATGATATGTTTTTAGGAATCCCTCTCTCTACAACTTTACGAGAAGGAAGTTTTTATTTTCAGTTTAAATTTTTAGATGAGAAAATAAGTACCGCCTTGCTTGTACAACATAAACTTTTTAGTTCTAAAAGATTTATTAAAAAAATTGGTAAAATAGATGAAGATGCTTTTAAATGTTTAAAAAAGAAACTACACGATTTAATATTTGAAGAAGATTTTTGCCCTTCCAAAGAAGGGACGATCCCGAAGGAAAATTGTAAAGACATTATAGCAGAAAGTAATGTA
>JALTUB010000084.1 GCA_027047745.1 Sulfurimonas sp. | reverse complement strand
GACCTATTGCTCTTGGTAGAAAGAACTGGTTATTTGCAACAAGCACGAAAGGTGCTACTGCTCTTTGTAATTGGTATAGCATTATTGAAACTGCTAAAGCTAATAATTTGGATGCCTATGCTTATCTAAAACATATACTTACTCAGCTTCCTATTTATGAAGCTAAGGGAAAAGATATTGAGGAATTACTTCCTTGGAATGTAAAAGAAGTGTTATGAGAGAGTTAGTGTTTAGTAGAAACTGTTTACTTTACTAGATGCTGATTACTTGGTGCTTACTTTTAAACCAAAATAATTTAGCAAGATTTAACCCCTTAAAACAACCCTAAGCGAGTATGCCATCTGTAGCAACAAATTCCCTACGGAATTTGCTACTACAGATGGCACCTCGTTTTGTACAAAATTGGGTACAAAATCGTGTACAAAATCTAGTACGAAATCGCTAACGCTCCTTTCCATTCAACACTCCAATTCTCTATCGTTCATTTCCGTTTAACATTTCATTACTAGATTAATAAACTACCGTTTATAAATCTTTACTCTCCACTCAATCAATCCGTTCCAAGACAAGTAAATAACCATTTACTAATCTTTACTCTCCATTAACTATTTCGTTTAATATTCCACCACTAAATCAGTAAATAACCATTTACAAAACAAGTAATTAAAAATTATAAAGTGCAAACTTTTATATTAGCCAATTTCAATACTAATCACTTTTAATGATCGTTTAGTCTTTTTTCCAATTTACCAAGAGAATAAAAAATGGAAGATGCAAGATGGTTTTCGAGTTGAAAAGACTAAATCTCTTGAAGATGAGTTATTACTAGACATCATAGAAAAAATCACAGAAGGGATTGGCTGTAAGTTTTCCACCAAAGCCCAAAAACTTCTCTCTAAAATAAAAAATGAAGATTTTAATCCCATATACACCAAACTCAATATTGAAGACATAAGCGATAAGTTTGCAGATATTCAAATTATAGAGAGTAATTTACGAGAGAAGAGGGTTATTACATGTACTTACGACAATGAAAATCACTCTCCCTATACAACCACCATCCAACCCCTCAAAATTGTAAACTTTGAAGGTTTTTGGTATCTCTTAGCCCTAAGAAAAGATACTCTTAAAAAATACTACCTCAAAAATATCTCCAATCCAAAGATGATAGAAGAGACCTTTACAACAGATGCTAAATTTGAATCTCTCTTAGATAACTCTATCTCAGTCTGGTTTCAAAAAGATGTAGAGCCATCTGAAGTAAAACTATTTGTAGATGCATCAAGTGCAAAGTTCTTCAAACGCCGTCCTCTGCCAACACAGAAGATGGACTCACTTCATAGTGATGGGAGTATGGAGTTTAGTATCTCTATAACTCATGAGATGGAGATACTCCCTCTTGTGAAGTAATGGATACCACACCTTTTTATTATTGATCCTTTATGGGTAAAAGAGATGCTTGAGAATAATGTACAAAACTATTTATTACTTTCTAAAAAGGGGATGCACTTTTAAACTATAAAGATACACAAAAGAAATATGAGAGTGAAAAGCTTATTATAGAAGATGGTGGTAGTAGTCATAGTTTTGATGGAATTGAGCGACATATTGAGTCTATAAGTGGCTCATGATTAATGCTATATTTTAAGTATCTCCTTAAGAGATATAAAGAATCTCAAAAATTAATAAAAGATAAGCTACAATTATTTATACAGAAGTTATAAGAAAGAGCTTATTATGTTGATTAAAGAATAATCTTTCCAAAATGATATGATTATATTACTATTCTTATCATTTTATGATACTATTAAATCATTAATCTTATCAAGGGTATATAATGGAAGATCTAAAATGGATTTGGGAACATAGTGATTATCCAAATTTTAAATATGATAGTAATCAATTAAATACTATCTTATCGCAAGTATCTAGAAGTACAGGTGTGCTTGAAGGTATTATGAGTACCTTAAATACAAACAATACAAATTCCATACAGCTAGATGCAGTAACCAATGAAATTTTAGCCTCATCAGAGATAGAAGGTGAAATACTCAATAGAGATAGTGTCCGTTCTTCTGTTCATAAAAAATTTGATGATACTTTTGATTATACGAACGACCGTTCAACACACCATACAGATGGATTAGTAGATATACTTATTGATAGTAGCTTTAATCATGAGCCACTTACAGAAGAACGACTTCATGGATGGCATAATGCACTGTTTCCTACTGGATATAGTGGCATGACTAAAATAGATGTTGCAAAATATAGAAGTGAAGAGATGT
>JALTUB010000083.1 GCA_027047745.1 Sulfurimonas sp. | reverse complement strand
GTAGAATTTCCATCACAATTTTTAGAAAACTTTGCTTATGAACCAGAAGTGCTTAAACTTTTTGCTTCGCATTATAAAACTCGAGAGACAATCTCTGATGAAATGATAAAAAAACTTGTAAAAAGTAAAAACTTTTTATCTGCTATGGGAATGTTAAGACAGTTAGAATTTTCACTTTTTGACTTTAAACTTCACTCTAAATTATATAAAGGTAATGAAGTTCAAGATTTATTAGATAGTATAAGAGAAAACACTGCATTAATCAAAACACCTGAGTATAATAAATTTCAAAATGGATTTGCTCATATATTTGCAGGTGGTTATGCAGCTGGATATTATAGTTATAAATGGGCAGAAGTTCTTAGTGCAGATGTATTTTATGCTGTAGTTGATGAAGGAATATTTAACTCAGCAACTGCAAAAAAATATCGAGATATAATTTTAAATAGTGGTGGTTCAAAGAGTATGGAAACACTTTTTCATGAGCTAATGAACCGAGATGCAGATACGGATAAACTACTTCGTTTAAATGGCATAAATTAGTGAGGATACTATCTTTACTACTCTTTTTTACAATTATGCTTTTTGGAGAAACAAACTTGAAAATAGCAACTTACAATGTGGAAAACCTTTTTGACCTAAAGAAAAGTGGACATGAGTATGTAGAATATATACCAAACACAAAATCTAACTGGAACTCTAAAACTTATAAAATAAAACTAAAGAATATAGCCAAAGTCATAAAAGATATAAATGCAGACATAATAGCTCTTCAAGAGATAGAGTCCATTCAAGCACTTAAAGACCTAAGATATACACTCAAGCAATCAGGGCTATATTATAAATACTTTAAAATAGCAAATAAAAAAAACACTACCATCAAAGTAGCAATACTCAGTAAAATACCATTTGTATATACTAAAGAACTAGCTGTTACATCATCCTACAGATACAGAAATATATTAGAAGCAAAGTTTACAATCAACAATCAGGACTTATACCTTTTTGTAAACCATTGGAAGTCAAAAGCAGGACCAGAAAGTAGAAGGATAGTCTCTGCAAGAGTTCTTAGAAAAAGGATAAAAGAGCTTGGAGAGGATAAAAACATAATCTTACTTGGTGATTTCAATTCAGATTATGAAGAGTATAAAATTTTTAAACGAAAAAGAAAACACAATGATACGAATGGTAGAACAGGCATTAACGATGTACTCCATACAAAATATCAGACAAGCAAGGCATCAGATGTGAAGTATAATAAAAATTATCTTTACAATCTTTGGTACGATACAGATAAGAGTAAAAGATATAGCTATATATTTAGAGGAAAAAAAGAGGCAATGGATAATATTATAATATCTCAACCTTTACTTAGAAAAAATTCAATAAGCTATAAACATGATTCTATAACTTCATTTAGAAGAGATTATTTATTTAAAGGTAAAAGTATTTATAGATGGAAAACAAGTTGGAAAAAACCTCGTAAACATAAAGGAAAAGGCTACTCAGACCATCTAGCTGTTACAGCAGAGTTTGTTGTGGAGTAAGACACCAATCAATCTCTTTTTTATTGTGTTTAAGTAAATATTCATTAGTTTTAGAAAAAGGTTTTGAACCAAAAAAACCTCTATAAGCTGAAAGTGGTGAAGGGTGGGCTGATTTAATAATACAGTGCTTATCTGCATCAATCAACTTCTCTTTTTTTTGTGATAAAGCACCCCATAAAATAAATACAATATTTTCATCTAAATCTGATAATTTTTTAATTATATTATCAGTAAAATTCTCCCAACCCTTATCCTTATGAGAATTTGGTTTTGACTCTTCAACTGTTAATACACTGTTTATAAGCAAAACACCCTGCTCTGCCCATTTTGTTAAATTTCCATTAGCAGGTACATTACAGTTGATATCATCAATCAGCTCTTTATATATATTTTTAAGTGATGGTTGTATTTTACATCTATCACA
Organism: Sulfurimonas sp.; assembly: GCA_027047745.1. Classification (GTDB taxonomy): domain Bacteria; phylum Campylobacterota; class Campylobacteria; order Campylobacterales; family Sulfurimonadaceae; genus Sulfurimonas. Next base: position 321 of record JALTUB010000083.1, on the reverse strand, counting down.
AACAGAAAAAGCTAAACCATTTGCCTGATTAATACCATGATAAGGGTCTTGACCTATAATTACAACTTTTAATTCATTTGGTTTCAGTAAATTAAAAGCTCTAAATATATTCTCATATTTTGGAAAAATAGTTTTTGTTTTATATTCAGAATCTATAAATTGCTTTAATGAAATAAAATAATCTTTTTTTAATTCATCATTAAATAAGTTAAGCCAGTCATTATTTAAAACCATAAAAATCCTATATTTTAATATGATAATACCATATAAAGGTTTGTAATAAGATAATTAGTTCAGTAAAATAAATAAAATTGATTAAAA
>JALTUB010000082.1 GCA_027047745.1 Sulfurimonas sp. | reverse complement strand
TGTCATCTAGTCCTATGCTACTATTTAGCTTCACTCTTTCTAGCCCATATGTAGATAAATCAACTGAATTGAGAAGTTCATCAAGTGCATCTTGATTTTTATCTTTTATAATAAGCTTGGGTATTAGAAACTTTAAGAACCAAAATAGTTTTTCCCAATTAACAATCTCATAAGGCATGATGGAAGCCATCTGTCCATATATCTTTACAAACTGTTTTGCTTTGATTTTATAGTCAGCTTTCTCTTCATCTTCAAGTTCTAAATCATTGTTAAATCGCTGGGCAGCACTGTCTATGATAGGGCTAAGCTCACTCGCTTCAGCCCCATCAAAATATTTATCACAAAAACTCTCTATCTCACTCCACTCATAAACACCTACATCATCCAATGAACCTTTTAACTCATGCAGAACATTTACATCTGTAGCACCACTTAGTGTAGTTGCTGTATAAAAAGGGTCAAATGAAGCTTTGATATCTTCTACTTTATTAAAAAAGTCTAAAACAAATAGATCTTCTGTTCTCTTACCCAGTTTATCAGCAGAACGGTTAAGTCTTGAGAGTGCTTGAACAGCCATTACACCTTGTAGTTTCTTATCTACATACATTGAGGCAAGTTTGGGTTGGTCAAATCCTGTCAAAAACTTATTTGCTACAACCAATAGTCTATACTCATCAGTATCAAATTTTTCACTTATATCTTTACCAGCAAAACCATTGAGTTCATCTTCTGTATATTCTATTCCCTTAACTTGTTTCTTTCCAGAAAAAGCAATGATAGTTTTAAATGGCTTACCAAGCTCTTCTAACTTTTTTGTTATAGCAAAATAGTAGAGTACAGCAGTTTGTATATCTTGTGTAACGACCATCCCTTTAGCTTTACCTTTTAGCTTCTTGGTATTGACCACTTTATTTACAAAATGCTCTAAAATAATGTCTGTTTTGGTTGTTATGGTTTGTTCATCTCTCTCTACAAAAGCTCTTAACTTTTTTTGTGCCTTTGCAGTGTCAAATAGAGGATTGTCTTCTATCGATTTTTCTATTTCATAATAACTTTTATAGGTTGTATAGTTTGATAGAACATCAAGAATAAACCCCTCTTCTATGGCTTGTTTCATGCTATAGAGATGAAATGGTTTAAAAGTACCATCTTCTTGTTCAACTCCAAATTTTTCTAATGTATTTGGCTTTGGTGTAGCAGTAAAAGCTAGATAAGAAGCATTCCCTTTCATTTTTCTAGTTCTCATGATTTTTAGTATCGCATCTTGTGCATCTAAAGTATCATCTTCCTCTTTACCCATCGCACGGTTCATATTGTCATGTGCCGAACCACTTTGTGAACTATGAGCTTCATCTATAATAATCGCAAATCTTTTATCGCTCAAATCAGCTATACCATCAACGATAAATGGAAACTTTTGTATAGTAGTGATAATTATCTTTTTCCCACTCTCTAAACTTGTTTTTAACTCTTGCGAAGAGTAAGCAGGAGCTACTATATTTTTCACTTCGCTAAACTCTTTTATGTTATCTCTAAGTTGTTTATCAAGTAGTCTTCTATCTGTTACTACTATTACCGAGTCAAATAGTGGATTGTCCAAGCCACGGTTACCTACTGTATCTAAGCTTTTAGGATAAGTTTCTATAAGCTGATAAGCTGCCCATGTAAGAGAGTTTGATTTACCACTACCTGCACTATGTTGTATAAGATATGTTTGTCCTACACCTTTTTGGCTGGCATCATCTATTATCTTTCTTACTACATCCATTTGATGGTATCTAGGAAAATATAGTATTCTTTTAGATAATGTATCACCATCTTTTCCATCAAGTCGTACAAAGTGCTGTATAAGTCCAGTAAGAGACTCTTTCGTAAACACTTCTTCCCATATATAGGCTGTTTTATGCCCTGTAGGATTTACTGGATTACCTTTACCATGGTTGTTACCTTTGTTAAATGGTAAGAAAAATGTTTTTTTGCCGTCTAACTTAGTAGTCATATATGCTTCATCTGTATCTACTGCAAAGTGAACGATACATCTAGCGAAGTTTAGTAGGGGTTGTGTGGTATCTCTATCTTCTCTGTACTGCTTCTGTCCATGAACCTTAGCATTTTGCCCTGTCCAATGGTTTTTAAGCTCCATAGTAATGATAGGAAGACCATTTATAAAGAGAACCATATCTATCTCTTGAAGAGGATTGGTTTTTGAGTATGTTATTTGTCTTGTAACACTAAACTCATTACTTTGGAATCTCTCTTTGATAGCCTCTGAACTAGAAGCTAGTGGAGCAACATAGAG
>JALTUB010000081.1 GCA_027047745.1 Sulfurimonas sp. | reverse complement strand
TCCCAAGTGGAATTTGGGAGCTAGTTCATGAGCTGAGTAGTTACCAAACTTTTATCTCATTATAAAGACTATCTCTTTCAACTGGGATAAATCCACTATTTCGTATCAAATCTGTAAAATCTTCTAAAACAACACCATTTGCACTCGCAGCCCCTGCAGCTGAATTTATAGACTCTTTTTCTATAGTTCCATCCAAATCGTTTGCACCAAACTCTTGAGCAACTAGAGCGAGATTTACCGTTGAAGTTACCCAGTAAGCTTTTAGATTAGGCACATTATCCAAAACCAAACGAGATACTGCCATAGTTTTTAGTATCTCATTTGCTGTTATAGGTGCTTCTATATTTAGATAATTATTTTCAGTCTGATACACAAGAGGGATAAAAGCATTAAACCCACCTGTAATATCTTGAAGTTCACGGATTCTCATCATATGGTCTATCCTGTTTTCACGAGACTCTACATGACCAAAAAGCATAGTAACATTACTTTTTTTACCTCTCTCATGCCATTTTCTATGAATCTCAAACCATTGATCAGATGTAACCTTACCCTTACAGATAAAATCACGAACTTTTTCATCAAAAATCTCAGCACCACCACCAGGCATAGAATCTACACCATTTTCTACCATAAGATCAAGCACCTCATCATAAGTAAGCCCATGATGACGAGATAAAAAATCAACCTCAGCAGCAGTTAAAGCTTTTACATGCATGTGTGGATATTGTGTCTTTATCTTTTTAAATATGCCAAGATACCAATCAAGTGTGACATTTGGGTTATGAGCAGAGACGATGTGAACCTCTTTAGCACCTCTAGCGTCTATCTCTTTAACAGTTTGTAAAATATCTTCATGAGTCATAGTGTACTGATTTGGATTTTTTCTTGTTGCTGAGTAGGCACAAAATTTACATACATCAGCACAAACATTTGTAGGGTTAATGTGACGGTTAATATTAAAATATGTTTTTTTACCATGAAGCTCTTTGCGTTTAGCATCTGCTAACGCTCCGAGTTCAAAAAAATCCATCTCATATAGTTTTAGTGCTTGTTCAAAATCTATTCTATTGTTCATTTTTTACCTTATAATCCTGGTGCTTTCCACATTGATGTCGTGATATTATCATCAACCAACTTTAATTGTGCTTCATAAGCACTCTGCCATTTAAGTTTAATCTCATCATAAACTTTTTTATTTTCTAAATCTGGCTCATATATTTTATCCCAAGCTACCAATTTTTCAGCTGCTTTTTCTATGTTTTCATATACTCCACACCCTACCCCAGCAGCCATAGCAGCCCCTAGTGCAGTTGCTTCTGTAACCTTTGGTATCTTAACTCTATAACCTGTAACATCAGCCAATATTTGAGACCACAAAGCACCTTTACTAGCACCACCTGCAAATACTATCTCTTCAAAGTTTATAGCACTAAATTTTTTGATTTGCTCTAAGTTTATGCTTGAGACTATCGCTGCGTTTTCTTGCAGACTTCTAAACATTGAAGCTCTATTACACACTTTTGGGTCTATGCTAAGATTTAAAAAGCTTGGGGCTGCGTGATACCATTTTCCGTATTTCATGCTATCAGAAAAGATAGGCAGTATCCCATGTGAGCCTACTGGAACTTTTGAGGCTTTTTCTTCTAAAACTTGATAAACATCCACACCTCTCTCTTTTGCTTCAAGTTTTTCCATATCACAAAAAGCATCTCTAAACCATCGCATAACAAGACCACTAAAAAATGTAATCCCCTCTGCTTGAGATAGTCCATGTAGAACATGAGGGTTTACTCTTATGCTCATGTCTTTAGGAGGAAGTGTCTCTTTTGGTATATTTACAACCTGTTGCCAAAAAGAGCCACCAAGAACTGCAACATCACCCTCTTTTACAACACCTAGTCCAGCACTTCCAAGCTGAACATCACCACCACCCATAACAACCTTAGTTTTGGGTGATAATCCTGTCTCTTTTGAAGCCTTTAAAGTCACAAAGCTCATAAAAGTTCCAACCTCTAAAATCTCTGGAAATATATCATCTTTTAAACCAACTCTTTTAGCCATTTGAGATTTCCAGTTTCGTTTGTTAAGAGAAAAAACTCCTGTAGTTCCACCATTACTTGGGTCACTTGCGATAACTCCACTTAAACGAGCTAAAATCCAATCGCCTATCATGGAAATTTTTGCGACTTTTTCATATATCTCAGGCTTATTATTTTTTAACCACAGAAGACGAGGTAAAGCACCAAGAGCAAAAGTTTGACCAGACTCTGCATAAAACTCTTGCTCGATTCCTTCAAAATTCT
>JALTUB010000080.1 GCA_027047745.1 Sulfurimonas sp. | reverse complement strand
CACTAAGTACATCACAAAGACCACTAAGGAGATTATTAGGCGTTAAACTTTGTGTTACCCTTTGTGTCCGTTGTGGTTCCTTTTACCACTAAGTCACACTAAGTACATCACAAAGACCACTAAGGAGATTATTAGGCGTTAAACTTTGTGTTACCCTTTGTGTCCGTTGTGGTTTTTATTACCACTAAGTCACACCAAGTACATCACAAAGACCACCAGGGAGGTTGTTTCGCCTTTCCTTTCGTGACCTTCGTGCCTCCCTTCGTGTCCTTTGTGGTAAAAATAGTTTCCAGGTTTTTAAAAGTTGTATAACCTGACAGGATTTTTAAAAGTTCCCAGGTTGGGGTATCGATGGCTGATCGTTGTAACATCGAAAAGCGTTTAAAGGTGTGTTTGATATGGAAGCGATAAATACAAGTGTTTTTTTATCCAGCGTACGAAACGTTTTTGTCACACTGACAATGATATTTAGTCCGTAAATTTTTTTTAACAGAAGCCAGTCCTGCATAAGGCCATATTCAAGTACCTGTTTAATCACATAACCTTTGTTCTTTTCCATATCAAGGTTGTTCCGGTTTACATCCCAAAACAGGTGCGGAGAAAATTGATTGATTATGGTTTTGTCGTTCATTTTGGCTCAATACGGGTTTTGATACCTGCGGTATCAGATTTTCTTTGCCAACGAATTACACAAATAGCACGAATTATTTGCTTTTCCGATAGAAAAATTCTTTGTGCTCCTTCGTGTTACTCTTTGTGTCCCTTGGTGGGGAAACAACTTCGTCGTTTTTGGGAGCTGTAGCTCAACCTGAAAGATTTGGGTTCCCTCCCGGACATGCTTCCGCCTCCTAAGTCCCATCCGCCAGGGGCGGACGAACTGAAAGAGAATCTTTTAACCAAACACTCCTACTCTCTTTTCCAGAGCAGAAGAAGTTCGTTTTGGGATTTTGTCTGCAGGAAATCCCGAAGTTCCAGTTGTTTTATAATAATATACCGGATTTTGCGGTCCAGTAAGCTTTCCACCTTTTCTATAAGTTTCAGCAAATAGTTTGCATCCACCTCATCACCCACAAACCAGAGATCAATGATTTTACTGTCGTTTCCTTTGGCCAGTTGCCCCACAAGATACACTTCGTCCAGCCCGACCAGCTTATTAATCACCTTATCAATAATTTTATCCAGGCCCACGTATTTCATCAATATGCTGTTGATTTCAGGGAAAAGCGGATGTTTTGTGTTGGCGTGATAAACTTTTTTGTTTCCTTTTTTGTCGGCTGTCAGCAGCCCGGCATCTTCAAAACGGTTCAGCTCCTGCCGTATGGCATTGGTCGATTCATCAAACTCGGGTTCCAGCGAACGCAGATAACCTGTGGTATCGCTGTTCAGAAAGAACTTGAGCAGCAGCTTCAGACGGGTTTTCGATGTGATTAATGCTTCGAGCATGATGGTGATTAATGATTGGTGAATCGTGAATAAATTATACTTTACCTTTTAAATATTTAAATTAAACCGTAAGTTAATTTTGAACATTGCGTAACCAATGCAAGCAGTTTATCATTTTTCTCTCCCTTAAAATACCCCACTTTATTTGATAAAATGATAAGTGTTTCCACGTAAATTACTTCTGCCAGGAGCATCGCTGACTTCCATACATCTAAGTCTTTGTGATTCATAAAGGAATCAGTTTTAATAATTGTTCCCGAATAATTAAAGGAAAGATCTCCGTGGCTTGGCTGGAACCACTCACTATTCACTATTAACCATTCACTATTTGAGTAACAAATGTACTCAATATTTTGGTTTTGTCAAGGGCAAATGTAGAAAAATTCTTCTATTGACAAAAAAAATTTGGGTTATTTTTTTTGTAATTCTGCGTGGAACGGTGTTGGGGGTTGGTGTTCAGAGTGTTTAAGGCACAAGCGGACGCTTGCACCAAGTTGTTGTTTTAGGAAAGGAACAAGCGGACGCTTGCACCAGTTTTAGGTTAGTGTTCAAATAGTTTGGGAGTAGATAAAAGGTACAAGCGGACGCTTGCATCAGGTTAGTTGGGAATAGATAAAAGGAACAAGCGGACGCTTGCATCAGGTTATTTTAGGAAAAAAGTTTGGGAAAGGTACAAGCGGACGCTTGCACCAGGTTAGTTTGGGAAGCTTGCACCAGGTTTAGGGAAAATTATTCAACGCGGTACTGTTTTCCGGGGAGGCTTTGAACGAGGGCGTTGAATTCGAGGCTTAGCAGAGCGGCGGCCACATGTGACGGATTCATGCCCGATTGTATTACCAACTTGTCAATGCCAAGGGTTCCGGCCTGGC
>JALTUB010000079.1 GCA_027047745.1 Sulfurimonas sp. | reverse complement strand
ATGATGGAGTATATGATCATGCTGATATATGTCCTGATACACCAACAGGAACAAAAGTAGATATGAGAGGATGTGCCTTAAAAAGTACACTAAAGATTTTGTTTAAAGTTGGCTCTGATAAAATTCTTAGTCCATCTGAACCTGTGATTTTAAAGTTTGCTACTTCTATGAAAAATAATCCTTTAAAGAAAGTTAAAATCACTGGGCATACTGATAGCGATGGAAAAGCAAAATATAATATGTTGCTCTCTAAACGAAGAGCTTTAAAAACAAAAGAAGCCCTCGTCGCTGATGGCGTAGAAGCATCAAGTATTAAAAACCACTCTTATCCAAAGACCAATAAATGAGATACTAGGTCTTCATCTTCCTATGATTTTACTTTTAAGCAGTGATAATGTTTGTATCTTAGAAAGATTTAACGAAGATAGAACAAAGGCTAAAATCATCTATACTGAAGGTGATGGACTTAAACAAAAACATTGTTTTGGGATACACTAAAACTCTCTACTAGTATATATAAAGATGTTCTATGGGCATCACTTCTTGTAAATCTTTTTGTTTTAGCAACTCCTCTTTTTACTATGAATGTGTATGATAGAGTCATACCAAATAATGCACAAGAGACTCTTATGGTTTTCACTATCGGTATTGTCCTTGTATATTTACTAGACTTTTTCTTAAAATTTACTAGAGGGTATATGCTTGAGATTGCTGCAAAGAAGAGCGATATTATTATGTCTTCTATTGTCTTTGAAAAAGTGCTAGATTTAAAAATGGCAGTACATCCTCAGTCTGTTGGTTCATTTGCAAATAACCTAAAAGATTTTGAATCTGTTCGCTCCTTTTTTACTACAGCAACCATGACAGCAGTTATTGACCTTCCTTTTGCGATTATATTTTTGATAGTTATCTACTATTTAGGTGGACTTTTAGTTCTTATACCTTTGCTCACGATGTTTTTGATTTTAGGTTTTGCACTTATAATCAGAAAGCCTTTAAAAGAGAGTATAGAAAGCTCTCATGAAGCAAGTGCTAAAAAGAATGGGATACTTATAGAGACACTTCAAAATATAGAAACAGTAAAGTCTATGAGTATGGCAGGAAAACAGCAGTGGCAGTGGGAAGAATCAACAGGTGAGATAGCAGAGAAAAACCTTAGGTCTCGTCTGCTCTCATCATCCATACCAAATGTTACCAATCTTTTGATTCAGCTAAATACTGTTTTTATTGTAGTTTTTGGTGTTTATCTTATCCATGAGTTTGAATTAACTATGGGTGGTCTAATAGCTGTTGTTATACTTACATCAAGGACAGTTGCACCCATGGGACAAGCTGCTGCACTTATATCTAACTACTCAGATGCAAAAAGTGCGTATGATGTTTTGAGTTCTATCATCACGCAAGAGGCAGAGAGACCAGAAGGTCATGAGTTTGTGCAAAGAGAAAAATTTAAGGGTAAGATAGAGTTCAAAGATGTTTGTTTTAACTATCCAGGTACAGAAATCTCAGCACTTAGTGATGTTAGTTTTACCATAAATCCAGGAGAAAAAGTAGCGATAATAGGTAGGATAGGTTCTGGTAAAAGCACTATCGCAAAGCTTATTTTAAAATTATATGACCCTACAAGTGGTAGCATCATGATAGATGGTATAGACATCGCACAACTTGACCCTGCAGATATAAGAAGATATATAGCTTATGTTCCTCAAGATATTCATCTCTTTAAAGGAACTATCAAAGAGAATATTGTCTCATCTGAAAATCATCCAGATGTAGCTGATATTATCTATGCTACTCAAATAAGTGGAGTAGATGATTTTGTTCAAACTCATCCTCTTGGTTTTGATATGCCAATAGGAGAGAGAGGTGCAGGACTCTCAGGTGGGCAGAGGCAAAGTGTAGGTATAGCTAGATCTTTGATGAAAGACAGTTCAGTAATGCTTATGGATGAACCTAGTAATGCTATGGATCAAACTACAGAAGCAAATCTTATACAAAGGTTATCAAAAGAGTTAGCTAATGAAACAATCATACTTATAACACAAAAGTTATCTCTTCTCTCTATGGTAGATAGAGTTATAGTTATGCATCAGTCTAAAGTGTTACTTGATGATACAAAAGAAGAAGTAACTAAGAAACTTGGTGGTGGTTCAAATGTCTAAAGATATGAAAAAGAACCTGTCTGAGTCTGATTATGAGTTTATGCACTCTCTTAGTGCAGCAGTTTTACAAAAATCTCCAAGTAGATTAAGAGCAGTAATGTACTTTTGGATTATTGCAGTATTTATTTTTATAGGATGGGCAAAATTTGCTTTGATAGATGAGATAGCAAGAGGTAGTGGTGAGATTATCCCTAGTGGAGAAAATCAAGTTGTTCAAAACCTTGAGGGTGGAATCGTTGAAGAGATTTTGGTACAAGAGGGGCAAGAAGTTAAAAAAGGACAAATCCTTTTAAAGATAAATAATGAAAAATCTCGTTCCTCTTTTAGCTCTAACGATATAAAAGCAGATGCTCTTGATGCTAAAATTATGCGTCTTCGTGCAGAGTCAAGTGGGAGTGATTTTATAGTAGATGAAAATTTAAAAAAGAAGATTCCTTTATTTATTGAAAATGAAAAGAGTTTATACTTAACAAATAAGCGACAATTAAAATCAAAACTTAATGCTCTAAAAGAGAAACTAGCACAAAAGAAACAGGAGCTATCAGAAGCAAACACTCACTTGTGGCATCTTAAATCATCATCAAAAATGATAAAAAAAGAAGTAAGAATGACAAAACCTATGGTTGCTAAAGGTGTTCGTTCAAAGATAGACTTTCTAAAACTTCAAAGAGAAGCAAATGAGATAGAAGATAAATACACAGCGATAAAAAAATCTATACCTAGGCTAAAGTCAGCTATAAAAGAAGTTCAGAGTAATATGAATGAAGCTACTTTAACATATAGAAGTGATGCTAAAGAGAAACTAAATACAGCAGTATCAGAGCTTAGGTCACTTCGCTCTGTTTCTACAGCTTTAAAAGATCAGGTTACTAGAACTATTGTAAAAGCACCTATGAATGGTATAGTTCAAAAGTTATATGTACATACTATTGGTGGTGTTATAAAACCAGGTGCTGATATAATGGAAATCGTTCCAATAGATGAAAAACTTTTGGTCGAGGTTAAAATAAAGCCAAAAGATATAGCATTTATATACTATAAACAAAAAGCCATAGTTAAGTTTACTGCTTATGACTTCTCTATTTATGGTGGACTAACTGGTAAGGTCGTTTTAATCAGTCCAGATACTATAAAAGATGAAAAAGGAAATGTATTTTATAAGGTTCGTATAAAAACTGATAAAAACTATATAGAAAGAAAAGGTAAAAAGTTAAAACTTATACCAGGGATGACAGCGAGTGTTGATATTATAACAGGACAAAAAAGTGTACTTGATTATATCTTAAAACCTATCCTAAAAACAAAACAATACACTTTTACGGAGAGATAATCATGAGTGTATTTTTATATAGTGATGATGTGAACCTACTGAGTCATTGGGAAAAAGCATTTGAAAATAATTATACTGTTGTGTATGATATAGATGATTTAAAAGAGATTAAGAATCAAGTAATAATACTTAACTATTCAGCATTGGATGCACAAGAGAAAGCCTTGATGACTCTTTTAGATACTAAAAATAATAAAGTTCTAGTCTTACATCGTACTCCAGATATAAAAACAGCTAGGGAAGTTTTAGGATATGGGGCTAAAGGGTATGGAAATGCACTTATGAAAGAGCATTTCCTGCATTTTGCTATTGAGAGTATTAAAGATGGAATGGTTTGGCTACATCCAGAATTTACATCACAACTTATAGCTCAAATACCACAAAAAGAGGGTAAAGATATATCATCATATCTTACAGAGTTGAGTCAAAGAGAAAAAGAAGTGGCGATACTTTTAAAAGATGGTGATAGTTATAAAACAATAGCTGAGAAACTAGAAATAACACCCCGAACTGTTAAAGCTCATGCTCACAATATTTATACAAAACTTCATGTAAAAGATAGATTGGATTTAGCTTTACTCTTAAAATAATAGCACAATGCAATATTTTTAAGATTACTCTCTAAAATTTGATATATTTGCACTTTTAGGAGTGTAAATGAGAGATTTTAAAGAGATAGTAGTAGAGTTAAAACTTTATCTTAAAGAGCGTAAAGATAAAAAAGTCTTAGATAAAGATGTTGCCATGGCTTTAGATATGAGTCAATCACAGTTTGCAACACTTAAACGAAGAAACTCTACACCTTATGTAAATATATTGAAATTTTGTAAAGATGAAGAGTTGTGTTGTAGTGAGCTTTTTTTTGAGAGAGTTTGAGGACTATATCTTAGACTGAACAGTCACTTTTTTAGCTTCAAACATCTCAATAGCTTTTTGTACCATTGGTTCTTGTGTTATATCTACTCCATTTGATTCATCAAGTGGGGCAGGTTCATCACAGTTGGAGACGCAACTTGCGTTACCTCCCATCTCTGCATCTTCTATCATAGTATCACTTTGAGGTTCTTCCATCTTTGGCTGTTTTATATCGGGTTTATGCTCTTGCATTTCTTTTGTGCATGGTATCATTTTGATTTTTGTCTCAAAACTAAATATTTCTCTTACGAGTTGTTTGACTACAGAGTAACCATGTGTTAGAGATTTTTTACAAGCTTCATCTGTACAACTCTCCCATGTTAGGATATTGTCTTCATAAGAGACAAAGCTGATACTCTTGTCAAAACACTCTCCAAGTTCATAGTTTCTATCTTTGATTTTAGCTATAAGTTGTTCAAATATTTTTAAATTTGAGTCTTCTTTGACTTTAGGCTCTTCTTTTTTTACAGTTGCTATTTCTGCTGCCATCTCTGGTGTGGCAGTGCTAACTTTTATCTTTGTAGGTGCTGGTGTTACTATCTCTGGTCTTTGTATCTCATTTTGCAGAGACTCTATCATCTGATCAACTTCTCGTATGCGAAGAGCTTCTATCATCTTAAAAAATATCATGCTTAGAACAAATGAACCATCTGCGTTTATACTAAAAAGATATTTTGAGTCACTGAAAATCCTGAAAAATCTATCAAGAACAAGTGTAGAAAAGAGTGCATCTTGGTTATACATTTTTTCCTTAAGATAAGCGATGAGTTCATCTACAACCATTTCACTCTCATAGTCTTCTAAAAATTTTGTATATTCTACAAGTTTTGCATAGTCCTTGTTAAAAACAGCATTAAAAACTTCAGTGATAAATTTAGGGTCAACTAAACCTAACATATCAGTTACTGTTGGAACATCAACATGATTTTTTGAGTAGATGATGGCTTGGTCAAGAAGAGTAAGAGTGTCTCTAAGACTACCACTACCACTACGAGCTAAGATTTCTAAGGCATCAGCTTCATATTCTATGCCCTCAAGGTGAAGTATATGTGCTAAATGCTCAACTATTTTATTTGTAGCGATACTTTTAAACCTAAAATGTTGTGTACGACTAAGTATAGTTGCTGGAAGTTTAAGAGGGTCAGTTGTTGCAAGGATAAACTTTACATACTCAGGTGGTTCTTCTAGCGTTTTGAGTAGGGCATTGAAAGCCTCTTTTGTGAGCATATGAACTTCATCTATGATAAATATTTTATAACGAGCCACAGCAGGTTTATATTTTGTTTGCTCAACCAAGTCTCTTATGTCATCTATCTTGCGGCTACTAGCACCATCCATCTCGATGATGTCCATATGTCTGCCTTCTCTAGCCATTACACAGTTTGAACATTTTCCACAGGGTTGATGACTCATACCCTCTTCACAGATAAGTGCTTTTGCAAAGATACGAGCAGTTGAAGTTTTACCACTACCACGAAGTCCTGAAAAAAGGTAAGCGTGAGAGAGTCTGTTAGAATCAAGTGCAAGTGAGAGCGTTTGAGTTATGGTATCTTGACCGATAAGTTCATCAAAATTTGATGGGCGATATTTTCTTGCTAATACTTCAGATGCTTCTTTCAAGGACTACTCCATTATTTTATAGCGATTTTAGCATATATTTTCTACAGCACTCTTAAATTCATTTCCTCTTTGAGCATAAGAGCTAAATTCATCAAGACTTGCAGATGCTGGAGAGAGTAGGGCTACTTCATCTTTTTTTAGGTTTTTATCTATCTCATGGACTGCATTTGCTAGATTTTTACATTTTACAAAAGGGATATGGTAGTTTTGTGAAAGCTTTACAAGTTTATCTTTGTTTGTACCGATAGCGTAGATTTTTAGCTCTACATCTTTAAGATACTCAAAAAGTTCACTCAAGTCAACACCCTTGTCATCCCCACCTAAGATAAGGTGAATAAAAGAGTCTTCGTATCTTTTAACTGCAGCTATTGTAGCATCCAGATTGGTTGCTTTTGTATCATTTACCCAGAGACGATTTTTTGCATCTTTAAGTTCTTCTTGGCGATGTGGGTCTAGCTTGAACTCGTTTATCTTTTTATAATCAACTCTGTCAAAAAGAAGTTTATCAACTGCCATGGCCAGTAGTGCATCAGCTAAAAAAGCCCCCCTAAAGTTTACTCTTTTTGCGTTTATCTCAAAAATATCTGCTAAATCTTCCTCATCTTTATAGCTGATAAGTTTTGCTTTTGTTGGAGTGTCTTTGTACTTATCTGGAACTAGGGCAATATCTGTACTTCTCATCTTAGAGAGTGGTTTTAGTTTATCATCTATATAACCCTGCATACTCCCATGCCAACTTAAATGATCAGGAGAAAGAGGAAGTAAAACATAAATATTTGGATAGGCTTTTTTTGTGTAGTGCATAGTAAAAGAGCTTGTTTCAAGTATCCAGATTTTCGCATCTTGGGCTAAGTCTGCTAAAGGTGTTCCGATATTTCCACCCTCATGACTACCCTTATCCTCTAAAAGATGTTGCATCATTTGTGTTGTAGTTGTTTTTCCGTTTGTCCCACTAATCCAAATCTTAAAAGGAGTTGTATCTGCAAAGAAATCATACTCACTTATAAGATTTTTCGCTTTTTTTATAAGAGGATTTGATGGTGGAATCCCAGGTGAAGTTATCTCTAAGTCTGAGTTATTTTCATTGAACTCAGCTGAAGGTCTTACAAAAGAGCCATATTCTCCTGCATAAGGTTCATGACAGTTATCATCATAAAAGACTGCATTTTTTATATGTTTTGCTAAGGGTTTAGTAGTCGTTCCATACCCAAAGATAGAAATTCTTTTACTCATAAAGCCACTTTTTCGCTATTTTTCTTAATGCTTCAGGATTTTCTGATGCAAAGAATTTTAGTTTAGGATTTTTATATTTTTTAGCAAAGGTAAATTCTTTTTCAAGATACTCGACAATAGCATCTCCAGAGTGGATAAGCAGAGTATCCTCTCCAAAATAAGAGGATAAAGATTTTGAAATAAGAGGAAAATGGGTACAGCCAAGTATAAGAGCATTTGGAGTTTTTATATTTGAAAAATAGTGTTCAAATGAAGCGTTTAAAATACTTCCATCAAAAATCTCTTCTTCAACAAGAGGGACAAAAAGAGGAGTTGCTTTTGCTTTAAGATTGTTAAGCCCAAGTTCGTTTAGCCCAAGTTCATAAGCTTGAGAGTTGATAGTTGCCTTTGTCCCTATGATAAGAACAGAAGCGTCTTTGTTTTTTATGGCATTTGATGTAGCTAAAACACCAGCTTGGACAACACCGATAACAGGGCAAGTTGCACTCTCTCTCATCTCTTG
>JALTUB010000078.1 GCA_027047745.1 Sulfurimonas sp. | reverse complement strand
CCTACAGCTGTGATACGACTTGCATCGATACCCTCTTCTGTAATAATTTTTTTAACAGCATTTGCACGACGCTCTGATAGTTTTTGATTGTAGTTTGCATTTCCTGTGTTAGATGTATATCCTACTATTTTCGCACTATAATCTGTATAAGTGCTTAAAAAGTTTGTAAACTTGTTAATACCACTCATAAAATTTTCTTTAACTTTAGCAGAATTATTATCAAAGTTTACATGAAGATTTACAAGAACTGGACAACCCTCACTATTTACTTTAGACCCAACAGGTGAGTTTGGACAAACATCTTTAGCATTTAAAACACCATCTTTATCATCATCTAAAGCACATCCCTTAGTATCAACTTCTACGCCAAATGCAGTTGTTGGACACTGATCAACTGTATTTGCTACGCCATCTTTGTCATCATCTAAAGCACAACCTTGAGTATCTACTGCATAACCAGCAGGTGTATGAATACACTCATCAACAGAGTTTAAAACACCATCTTTATCATCATCACCATCAATCACTGCTACAACAACAACTGGAGCTGCTTCAGGAATTATTTCTTCTGCTCTTTTTCCAAAAGCGATATTGATACCAGCAAGAAGAGCTAAGTTATTGTCATATCTTGTGTTATTATATTTTAGCATATAAACTGCTTCAAGTTTAAGTGCTATATTTTTCGTAAATGGCACTTTCGCACCTAAACCAGCATCCAAAAAAGCACTATTTGAGTTAGCTGATGAGTAAGTATCACCCATATTTTCATAACCAATACCAGCTTTTACAAGTGGGATGATTGAATCTACTTTGTCATACTCATACACACCGTTTAATGCAGCTCTCCATACGCTTGTATTTAAAGTTGAAGGTGCTTCATAATCTGCCTTAGAGTAAAGTACAGATAATTCAGGTTTAATAATAGAGTCTAGTCCATTGTACTGAACCTCTCCACCGTATGTTGCATAATTATCTAGTCCTATATTACCTTCTGCTATGTTATAACCTATAACAGGTGTTACCTCGTAGTTATAATCACTAGCTATAGCTAAACTTCCAGCTAAAAGTGCTGGGATAAGTAAAAGTTTTTTCATCTATTTATTTCCTTAAAATTAATTTTGACATTTTATCGTATTTTATCTTGGGTCTGTGATGTACCCTGCTAAAGCTGAACAAGCAGCAACTGCTGAATTTGCTAGATAGACTTCAGAAGAGCGAGAACCCATACGACCTACAAAGTTACGATTTGTAGTAGAAACAGCCACTTCACCATCTCCTAAGATACCCATATAACCACCAAGACAAGCTCCACAAGTTGGATTGCTCACAACTCCACCAGCATCGATGATAATATCCATATAACCAAGTTTATACGCTTCTTTTAGTATCTTTTGTGTTCCTGGAGTAACGATAAGACGAACATCTTCATGAACTCTTTTACCTTCAAGTATCTCTGCTGCAGTTTTTAGGTCACTTAAACGCCCATTTGTACAACTTCCTATAAAAGCTTGGTCTATTTTGATTTTATCTTTAACTGCCTGATTTACAGAGTGTCCATTTGATGGTAAAAATGGATATGCTATAACAGGGTCAAGATTTGCTACATCTATATCTAGTACAATACTATAGTTTGCATCTGCATCAGAGTAATGCTCTTTTGACTCTCTAGCTAAGTTTTTATCAGCTAAAAATTCTCTAGTCACATCATCTACAGCAACAATCCCACTTTTTGCACCAGCTTCTATCGCCATGTTGCACATAGAAAATCTATCGTCCATTGTTAGATGCTCAATCGTACTTCCTGTAAACTCTAAAGTTTTATACAAAGCCCCATCAACACCAATCATTCTGATAACTTCTAAGATGATGTCTTTTCCTGTTGTGTATTTGCCAGGTTTTCCACTAAGATTTACTTTGATAGACTCAGGAACTTTAAACCAGTTACCTCCACTTATCATGGCAAACGCAAGGTCAGTAGAACCCATACCAGTTGAGAATGCTCCTAAAGCACCATGTGTACAAGTATGAGAATCTGCACCGATGATAACATCACCAGGAACAACAAGTCCTTTTTCAGGTAAAAGTGCATGTTCAATTCCCATATCTTTTTCATCAAAAAAGTTTTTAAGATTATGCTCTTTTGCAAAAACACGAGAGATTTTTGCTTGATTTGCAGATGCTATATCTTTTGCAGGGATAAAGTGGTCAAGGACAATAGAAAAGCCATCTGGATTTGCTAGTTTTTTCGCACCACTTAGGTTAAATGCTGAGATTGAGATAGGAGTTGTAATATCATTTCCGATAACCATGTCGATGTTACAACGGATAATCTCACCCGCAAAAACTTCACGACCAACATGCTCGGAAAATATTTTTTCTGTTATAGTTTGTGCCATAAAAAGAACCTCTTAGTATATAATTAATAGTGCGATTATATCATAAGAGATTTAAAAAGAAATTTTAGTCTGTGCCTACTATTTTTGTTTTAACAAAGTTAGCTACTGAGCGTAGCTTTGTATCATCATATTTTTTCTTCCATGAAGGCATATCTTCTTTGTCTGCACCCCAGTAATGCGCACCAAATTTCACAATAAGAAAAATTTGGTCTTCACCCAATATTGTTTTTCGTAAATCGTAAGGATAAAGAAACTCTTTGTTAGCTTTTGACTCTTCAACATAGATACTATTTCCATCACCTTTAATGCCATGACAAAGGCTACAGTTTCGTTTAAAAATCTTCTTTCCAATCTTATCCATCTTCTTTTTATTAAGCTTTTTAGCATCTGATTTCGATAAAAGTTTTTTTATTTTTGCATCTCTCTTAGTGTTAAAAGTTTGTGAAACATACTCTGCGATACTATCTATCTGTTTTTTTTCATACACATACTTAAATGCAGGCATAATATCAGAATGAGCACCATATACACGCCCACCTTCTGAAATAATTTTAGCCATTTGACTAGAAGAAAGAATGCTATCTTTTAGTTTTCTTGGTTTAACTGTCAATTGCATATCTGCATTTGTCTCTCCAGATACACCATGACAACTCACACAAGCTTCATTATATAACCGTTTTCCTTCTGCTAAATCATCAGATGCGTAACTATTTAGACTAAAGAGTAATAAAGCACTGAGGATTCGAGTAAGATTTTTCATCACTTACTTAACTGTAACTTCTAAAAGCATATTTGGATGAATGACACACTCAACATTAAAAGACTCTTTTGATTTTACTTTCATATGTGTTACTTTTCCTGTTGGTTGCATACCAACATCAAACTCATTTGCTTCATCATCCGTATAAGCATTATGAGCAAAAGGATCGGAGTTATCAAATGTAATAGTATCTCCTACATGAACAGTCAATTTACTTGGGATAAATGTTTTCCCTTTTTGATTAACTACCCAGTTTTTAGCACTAAGCGTTACACTCAATGCAGCTGCTATAAACAATGTCGTTACAATTTTTCTCATCTTCTATCCTTCTTTTTTATTGTGGAAACTTTGTTGGAATCTTAAGTTTCATATCTGGACCTGTTAGTGTTTTCATAAAGGCGACTAGCTGACTAATCTCTGTTTGAGTAAGATGTCTATCTACTATATAAGTTGATAGATTTTTCACACCATTTTTATATCGTCCACCACTTGCACAAATAGTTGCAGCTTCTGTAAGGGTTTTCACACTTCCATCATGAAAGTAAGGTCCTGATTTTGTAACATCTCTGAGTGTTGGTGTTTTAAAAACTCCATACCAAGCAGCTCTATGCTTCAAGTTATAACGACCCAACTCTTTACCTTTTAAGTCACCATCATTTAAACCAATATTATGAAAACTTCCATCAGTAAAGTTAAATTTATCATGACAATCTGAACAATGTGCTTTACCTATAAATAGTTTATATCCATCTTCTGCTTTTTTACTGATGGCATTTTTATCACCCTTAGCATATTTATCAAACGGTGAAGTAGTAGAAACAACAGTTCTCTCAAACGATGCTATCGCTTTTGCAAGAGTTTTTGTTGTGATACCACCTTCTTTTGGATATGCTTTTTTAAATAACTCAACATATCCATGAATTTTTTTCAATTTTGGTATCAAAACTTTTAAAGGCATATTCATCTCTACATTAGTTTTAATTGGTCCTAGTGCTTGTTGTTCCAAAGTTCTTGCTCTGCCATCCCAAAATTGACGATTTTGATAGGCCGTATTTAAAATAGTTGGTGAATTTCTTGGACCTCTTCCAGCTCCCACAGCTTTTGATACAGGAACTAAATCTGTCCATCCTCTTTTTGGATTATGACAAGTTGCACACGATATAGCGTCACTGCTTGACAATCGTTTATCAAAATAGAGCAGTTTTCCTAACTTAACCCTATCTTTTGTAAGCTTATTATCCTTTGGTTGTGGCACTTTTTGTGGTCGTATCCACTTGCTCATATCACTTGTTGCAAAAAGTGCACTTGAAACAAGTAAAGCACTCAGTCCTATTTTTACGATCATCTCTCTATCCTAGTGTTAATTTGCACTTGCTTTTACTAAACCTTATATTTTAATGCTTTTTTTGTAAATTCTGCTCCACAAAAAAACATTGCTATAAAGATAGGGTTGAGTGTCGCAGTATCATCTTTTAGAGTGTCAAAGACCTTAAAACTAAAACCACCACCGTCATTAGGGTTTTGTGGAGTAGCTACAAACTCTATTGGGGCTAATGTTTTTACTGCATTTAGTATCGCTTTTCTTTTTTTTGCACTTTCATGATTTAAGATGTTAAAGTCTGGATTTTCAGAACTTTTATGAACTCTTAAAACCTCTTCTAGTACATCTACCTTATCTTTAAAAACCTTTTTGTTCCACTTTATAATACTATTGTTTGATGCTATTTGACACTCTTTCATCATAAGAGGAGATGGTTTTTTTGCTCTTATGGCTTCTATAAGAGATAAAAGATGATGAGTTCCTCCTATATTTTGTGCTGCTTTTTGCATAAACAGACTTATCAGCATCTTTGTATCTTCATTTTCTTTGTTAAAATTACACATTTCTTTCTTCCTTGTATAGTGTTACTTGATTTTTTCCATTTTCTTTAGAAATATACATCATTTTATCTGCATATTTGATTAGTTCATCAATATTTTCAGAATCTTTTGGATATATACTTGTACCTATCTTGATAAGCTCATGACCTATCACAACATCTTAGTTAATATCTGTGATTATATTTTGTGCTATTACTACTGCACAATTATCACTCTTTTAGACTGTTTTATTTCTTAAAGGAAAAATATTATCAGTTTAACTTAAGCAAATCATAATAACAAAGCTATTATTATGTCGTAATCAAAACAAGACAAATTTTGTCTTAATTAAAAATTTAAAATATTAAGAGGTAAAAATGCAAGTTTATTTAGATAATAATGCAACTACAATGTGTGACCCACAAGTAGTTGAAGCAATGCAACCATTTTTTAGTGAAATGTATGGAAATCCTAACTCCCTTCATAAGTTTGGAACTGCTCCACACCCTGCACTTTCTCATGCGATAGACCAAGTATATAAAGGGCTAAACGCAAGTGACAATGATGATATAGTATTTACATCTTGTGCTACAGAATCAAACAACTGGGTTTTACAATCTGTTTTTAACGACAATATTGTAAATGGAGACAAAAATCATATAGTAACTACAGAAGTAGAACATCCATCTGTGCTTTCTACTTGTAAATGGTTAGAGGAGCAAGGTGTAAAAGTTACATACCTTCCTGTAAATGACCAAGGTGTAGTAGAAGCTCATACTGTCAAATCATTTATAACTGAAAAAACAGCACTTGTTTCTATCATGTGGGCGTCAAATGAGACTGGTATGATAAACCCTATCAAAGAGATTGGTGAGATTTGTAAAGAAAAAGGTGTTCGTTTTCACTCTGATGCTGTTCAAGCAGTAGGAAAAATCCCTGTTGATTTACAAGATGTTCATGTGGACTTTATATCTTTCTCAGCTCATAAATTTCATGGACCAAAAGGTATCGGAGCTCTTTACATCAAAGATTCTCAAGACTTAACTCCTCTACTTCATGGTGGAGAACAGATGGGTGGTCGCCGTTCTGGAACTCTGAATGTACCATATATCGTAGGTATGGGAAAAGCTATTGAACTAGCAACAACAAATATAGAAGAAAAAATGGCATCTATCCGTGCTAAACGAGACCATTTAGAAGATGAAATCGTTAAACTAAGTGATACATTTGTAGTAGGAAACAGAGAAAACCGTACTCCAAACACTATCTTAATATCTATCAAAGGTGTTGAGGGTGAAGGTATGCTTTGGGACTTAAACAATGGTCAAATAGGAGCTTCAACAGGTTCTGCTTGTGCTTCTGCTGATTTAGAAGCAAATACTGTCATGTTAGCTATCGGAGCTGATAACGAACTAGCTCACACTGGTATCAGACTAAGTCTTTCAAGATTTACAACTGATGAAGAGGTTGAATACACAATACAACATTTTAAAGATGCAGTATTTAGACTAAGAAACATCTCAAGTTCATTTGCGAAACAAGCACCAACAAAAGGTGGCGAAGTTCAAGAGTGTGAACTTCACTAATAACTTAGCAACTAAGAAATAAAATAAAATTAAGGAGAATAATATGGCTAAGGCTGATATGTTAGGCGAATCTCTTTGGGATGCCTACTCAAATAAAGTAACAACGCTAATGAATAACCCACAACATCAAGGTGAACTTTTTGAGGGTGAAGTAGAAAAGAGAGGTAACAAACTAATTGTTGCTGATTTTGGTGCAGAATCTTGTGGAGATGCTGTTCGTCTTTACTGGGAAATAGACCCTAAGACTGATACTATCATCAACTCAAAGTTTAAATCTTTTGGTTGTGGTACAGCTATAGCATCGTCTGATGTTATGACTGAACTTTGTATAGGTAAAACAGTAAAAGAGGCTGTTAAGATAACTAACATAGATGTTGAGTTAGCACTTCGTGACACTCCAGATGTTCCTGCTGTTCCACCTCAAAAAATGCACTGTTCTGTTATGGCTTATGATGTTATCAAAAAAGCTGCAGGGCTTTACATGGGTGTTGATTCTGAAAGTTTTGAAGAAGAGATCATCGTTTGTGAATGTGCTCGTGTTAGCTTAGGTACACTTCAAGAAGTTATCAAACTAAACGACCTTCACACTATCGAAGAGATAACAGACTACACAAAAGCTGGTGGTTTTTGTAAGTCATGTATAAAACCAGGTGGTCATGAAGCTCGTGAATATTACCTAGTAGATATTTTAGCTGATACTCGCAAAGAGATGGATGAAGAGAAGATGAAAGCTGCCGCTGATGCAAATGCTGAGGGTGCTGGAAACTTTGAAGAGATGACTTTAGTACAACAGATAAAAGCAGTTGATGCTATCATCGATGAGAGTGTTAGACAATTTCTTATCATGGATGGTGGTAACATGGAGATTATCGACATCAAGAAAAATGATGGCTATATTGACATTTATATCCGTTATCTTGGTGCTTGTGATGGTTGTGCTTCATCTGCAACAGGAACACTTTATGCGATTGAGTCAACTCTTAAAGAGAAACTCTCAAGTAATATTAGAGTTCTTCCTATATAAATTCTGAATTTTTTCAGAATTTATACTATTTTTTATAGTAGTTGTAAGCCATAAATAGCTGTTATACCAAGAGTATAAGCTCCCAACAAATAAACATTTCTAGGGTTTCCTGAAAGTTTTGGTGTTTTAATCTCAGATACATTTAAAATGGCAAG
>JALTUB010000077.1 GCA_027047745.1 Sulfurimonas sp. | reverse complement strand
CCCTTTGATACTTTTGTAACCTTAGCTCTTATAGTTATGCTTTTGTTGGCATATTTAGAACGGTTTTTAAAAAGTTCTGCGATTGTAATAGTCCCAGCTTTTTTATATGCAGATTTTAAAATATTTGGTTTTATCTTTTCAAGCTTACTACTTTCTTTAGAATTTGATACCTCTGCAGCAAATAAAATGTTATCAAATGTACGGTTAAGTGTTTTTGATTTGAAGTTTTTCATCCATCCTTGTTCAGAAAAAGATATGTTGTCACCAGCTTTTACATTCCTCTGTGTCATGGCAATCCAGTAAGTGTTTTTACCTTCTGTAACTTTCATATATGTATATCCACCACTGCTCATGGTTTTAATGATTTTGGCAGTGTGATTTGTTGAGGCGAAAAGCCCAAAGCTTAAGAGTAGAGTTATGATGAGTAATTTCATATAGTTCCTTTAAATTATTTAAGCTATTGTAAACAATAAAAGTTAATAAAAAAGTATATTTTAACCAAAATATAGATAAAATCGCGATAACTATAATATAAAGAGTAAAAATATGCTAAAACCACTACTAATAGAAATCGGTGTTGAAGAACTTCCAGCAGTTCCACTTTTAAAAGAGATGAAAAATATTACTAAAAAATATAGTGATATTCTTGAGAGATATTCACTTTTATGTGAGTTTGAATTTTATTATACTCCTCGTCGTTTGGTTCTTTGGCATAGAGAGTTTGCAACTAGCCAAGCTGATAGTGTAGAAGAGTTTTTTGGAGCACCTTTGAGTGTAGCTTATAAAGATGGCAAAGCAACTCCAGCCGCAAATGGTTTTGCTAAAAAGTGTGGAGTTTCTTTAGAAGAGTTATCAACTATAGATAAGGGTGGCAAAGAGGTTCTTTACTATAAAAAAGATGTAAAAGGAAAACCATCTGTTGAACTGCTGCCTGAAATTGTAGAATCTTGGATAAAATCTTTAGACTTTGGTAAATCTATGAGATGGGGTAGTTTAGATGAGAGTTTTATCCGTCCTATTCGTTGGGTAAATGTACTTTTAGGAGATGCACTTGTTCCTATGACACTCTTTGGTGTTGAATCTTCTAAAACTACTTTTGTTCATCGTATTTCAAACTTTGATGCAGTCTCTATTGATGGTGCAAAAGATTATTTTAAAACTTTAGAAAATGGTGGAGTTACACTTTTTCCTGAGTTGAGAAGTGAAAATATTTTAAAAGACTTTAAAAAGATAGAAGAAGAAAATGGTGTAAATATAGAAGTCGATGAGGAACTTTTTGCAGAAGTTGTAGCTATCACTGAAAATCCTACTGCACTGCTTGGTTCTTTTGATGAGATATTTTTGCGTTTACCTCCTGAGGTGATTATAACTTCTATGAAAGAGCATCAAAGATATTTTCCTGTTTTTAAAGATGGCAAACTTATCAACAAGTTTGTTGTTGTCTCAAATGCCTTAACAGATGATTTTTTACAAGTTGTTGCAGGAAATGAGAGAGTCTTGCGTCCTCGTTTGGCTGATGGACTCTTCTTTTGGGATAATGACCTCAAAAATGGACTTAGTACAAAAGGACTTGAAAAAGTTGCCTTTTTTAAAGGTCTTGGAACTGTTGAAGATAAGATAAAAAGAGAGGGTGTAATAGCATCTACACTTTTTGAGAAGTATGAGATAGACGCATCAAAAACTGACCTAGATAGAGCAGTAGAACTTGCAAAAGCTGACCTTATGAGTGAAATGGTTTATGAGTTTACAGAACTTCAAGGTCTTATGGGTGGATACTACGCACTAGAGCAGGGCGAAACTAAAGAAGTGGCAACGGCGATAAGTGAGCAGTATCTACCAGACGGTGAAGATAGTGACCTGCCATCAACACAGCTGAGTGCCATAGTCGCTATGAGTATAAAACTAGATACTCTTCTTGGTCTTTTTAGTGTAAATCAAATCCCTACAGGTTCTCGTGACCCATTTGCTCTTCGTCGTGCAGTTAATGGAATCATCCGAATAGCAAATGAGTATGCGTATGAGTTTGACATAGTTAAAACACTTGGTGAACTTGCAAGTAACTATGAAAAGATAGATTTAAAAAAATTAGAGGGCTTTATCTTAGAGCGTATTAAAAGATACTATAAAGTAAATCCATCTATTATAGAAGCAGTTTTAGCTTCAGGAGAGAGAGAACTTTTAGCTCTTGGTCAAAAGATAAATGCTCTTGACTCTCTTGTAAATTCAGAAGGATTTGATGAAGTATCTTCGACTTTTAAGCGTGTGGCAAATATCACTAAAGATATAAATCTAAAAGAGACACTTGTTATAGATGCAGAACTTTTTGAAGAAAATGCAGAAAAAGTGCTTTATGAAAAATATAGTGAGGTTAGTAAAAAAGAGTATAACTCTTATGAAGAGGAACTAGATGCACTTTTAGGACTTAAACCAGAGTTAGACTCTTTCTTTGAAAATGTTATGGTAAATGCAGAAGATGAAGCGATAAAAAACAATAGAAAATCTTTAGTTGCTAGTGTTTATAAAAGTATTTTAAAGATAGCAGATATTAAAGAGGTTAGTGTTTAACACTTTGTACGATATAGCTATAATCGGTGCAGGAATTAACGGCTGTAGTGTAGCTTACGAGTTTACACAAGAGGGTAAGAAAGTTATCCTCTTTGACATAGAGAAAATAGCAAATGGTGGAAGTGGTGCAGCTGGTGCTTTTATCTCTCCAAAATTTAGTAAAGCAGGGGAGTTAAAAGAGTTACTTCATGAAGCTTTTGTATATAGTATGGATTACTATGAAAAACATTTCCCAAATCTACTTAAAAAATCTCCTCTGCTTCATGTAGCAAAAGATGAAACAGACGAAAAAACACTAAAACTATATAAAGAAAAAACTTCACTTGATTTACTTGCCCCAGATAATGAAGATATAAAAAGATTAACCCCTCAAGCACAATCAAAAGAGATAGTCTCCATAAATGCAGCTATAGTAAATGCAGAGTATATGTGTCAAGCTATGGCTAAAAGTGCTAAGTTTGTAAAACAAGAAGTGAAAAATTTGCGTTATGATGATGGTGTTTGGGTAATAGAAGAGAGTTATAGTGCTAAAGAAGTTGTTTTAGCAACAGGTGCTTATGAAAAAATCATAAAAGAGCCATATATAAATCTTAGAGGAGTTTGGGGACATCGCATAGATATACAAACATCAACTCTTAACAAAAATTCTATCCATCAGTTTGTTTCTATCTCTTCAAGTGATAATGGAAGATTGGCTATTGGTGCAACGCATAATGTTCATTATCATCCACAAACTTCACAAGAGTCGTATGATATAAAATCAGGAAGAGAAGAATTACTGCAAAAAGCTTCTTTAACTTTAGAGTTAAAAGATGTCAAAATATTAAAAGACTATACAGGTCTTCGCTCAGGCTCTTTTGATTATCTTCCTTTAGTTGGAAGTTTAGTTATCTCCAAAGAGACTCTTAAAAATCAAACTATAAACTTTAAAACTAAAAAACCAGACTATGACTCTTATACATACTATCCTAATCTTAGTATGATAAATGGAAGTGGAGGCTATGGTTTTGTCCTTGCTCCATATCTGGCAAAGATTTTAAAAAATCATATCCTAAAAGGCTCTACTATAGATAAAAAAATAGTCCCTGCAAGGTTTTTTTATAGGTATGCTAAAAAATTATGATTTAAACATTTTAATATTTGATTTTTTAACAAAGTAGGACTCATCACAGAACTTAAGCATTGGATAGTCGCCTATTGAGTTTCCATAAGATAGTGTATGACTTGGTTTAGTGTCTCCTAAATACTCTTTTATTCTACGCGTTTTTTCTTCATAGTTACAAACTTTACCATCAAAAAGACCTGCCAAGTTATCTTTGTCTCTTATAGTTTTTGTAGCTAAAAAACCATCATATCCAAGATATTCACAGATATGTGGAAGATAAACATCCGGTGAAGCACTCACAAGAATAACCTTATAGCCATCTCTTTTTTTAGTATCTACAATGTCTTTTACTTTATGATTCCATGGGATTTTATCTACAAAGTTTCCCATATCTTTTTTTGTATCATAATCTGTAAAAAACATCTTAAAAGATTTTCGTTTAACGCTCTCTTTGCTTGTAATTCCCGATATATAACCAAGAGCAAGTTTTATAAGAGCAAAAGAGTTTTTGAATACAGAAACAAAAGTTAAGTTATGAAAGATAAATATATGATAAGTATCTCTCAGCGTAAGTGTTCCATCTAGGTCGGTGAATATTATTTTATTCATTTGGTTCACATTCTAATCAAAGTGAAGAATATCTTTAGCTTGAATCATATCTTTATCACCACGACCTGAAACATTTACTATGATGAGTTTATCTTTTATATTAGGCAACTTTTTTAAGTAGGCTATCGCATGAGATGACTCAAACGCAGGTATGATTCCCTCTTTTTGAGATAACCAGACAAAAGCATCTAAAGCTTCTTGGTCTGTTATGTTGTCATAAGTGATGGATTTATTGTCATTATGAAAGGCATGTTCAGGTCCAATCCCAGGATAATCAAGCCCAGCACTAATAGAGTGAGCTTCTAATATCTGTCCATCATCATCTTGAAGTAGATATGACATTTGACCATGCAAAACACCTGGACGACCCTTGTCAAGTGAGCAACCATGCTTATCAGTTTCCACACCAAGACCACCAGCTTCTATGCCTATGCACTCAACTTCATTATCTTCTAAAAAGTGTTGAAACATTCCGATAGCGTTTGAGCCTCCACCTATACAAGCGATTATATGATCAGGAAGTCTGTTCTCTTTTTCGAGTATTTGCTGACGAGCTTCCCAGCCGATTATTGCTTGAAAATCTCTAACCATCATAGGATATGGATGAGGACCTGCAACAGTTCCGATGATATAAAAAGTATCTCTTGCGTTTGTTACCCAGTGACGGATAGCATCGTTCATAGCGTCTTTAAGAGTTTTACTTCCACTCTCTACTGAGTTTACTTTTGCACCAAGAAGTTTCATGCGAAAAACATTTAGCTCTTGACGAGCCACATCTTTTGCACCCATAAATATCTCACACTCTAAGCCAAGTAAGGCACAGATAGTAGCAGTAGCTACTCCATGTTGTCCTGCTCCAGTCTCTGCAATGATTTTTTTGTAACCAAGTCTTTTTGCCATTAAACCTTGTGCAATAACATTGTTTACTTTATGAGCACCCGTATGGTTTAAATCTTCTCGTTTAAGGTAAATCTTTGCACCAAGTTCATCAGATATATTTTTTGCATAGTAGAGTGGGCTAGGGCGACCAACATAATCTTTTAGATAATAATCAACTTCACTCCAAAAATCTTTATCAAATCTTATCTCATTATACTCATCTCGAAGTTTTAAAAGAGCTGGCATTAGTGTTTCAGGAACATAGCGACCACCAAAGATTCCAAAGTGTCCATTTTCATCTGGGTCAAATTTTGAGGGAGAAGGTATATACATTAATCGACCTCTACAATGCTATAAACTTTAGTTTTTTCTTCAAGTTTTTGTATACCATCTAAAAAAGTTAAGCCGATGATAAAACAACACTCAACACATTTTGCACCTGTTTGATTTACAAGTGTAGCTGCTGCATTTGCAGTTCCACCTGTTGCTATAAGGTCATCTATAACTAAAACCTTAGCACCTTTTTTCTCACCAAAAGCGTCTATGTGAACCTCTATCTCATCCACTCCATACTCAAGTGCATATTTTTCGCTGATAGTAGTGTAAGGTAGTTTTCCTTTTTTACGAATTGGTACAAATCCCAATCCTAACATCTGTGCTAAAGCCGCACCAAAAATAAATCCTCTAGCATCAATCCCAGCAATATAGTCAAGATTGTAACTTTTGTATCTGTCATGCAAATGTTTCATCAAAAGAGCATAAGCCTCTTTGTTATTTAAAAGTGTTGTGATGTCTTTAAAAACTATTCCCTCTTTTGGAAAATCTTTTATATCTCTTATAGAATCTTCGATTATCTTTCTTTCTTCGCTAGTTAGTGTCAATTTTCTTCCTTTTATAGTAGTGCATCTATACGGCTCTCTAGTGCCTTTATTTTTCCATTTAGTCTGTCTGTTTCTTGCCTGTGTTTTGAGTTACGACCCTTTAGAACTTTTAACTCATTTCTTAATTTGGTTAACTCTTCACTCAAAATATCAACATTTCCAAGCGCTCTTTGTAGTTGGATTTGATATTTACGGATAAGTATCTCTGCTTCTTGCAAAGTTAACTTCATCAAGTCATTACTTCTTTGTTCTTTGTTTGTGATACTTTTAAAGTAGTACATCTTTACAAAAAGATATATAGCCAACATGGAAAGTATTGTTAAAAGTGACCATTCCCAAAACATAAAAACTAAGCCTCTATCTTTTCAACACGACCACAGTGACGACCACCATCAAAACTACTTGCTATCCAAGCATCTAGTATGGACTCTGCAACGCCTTTTCCTACTATTCTCTCTCCAAAACATAAAATATTTGCGTCATTATGTCCTCTTGCAACTGTTGCAGTGTAAGCGTCATGACAAAGAGCAGCACGGATACCATGATGTCTGTTTGCTGCCATACTCATGCCTATCCCTGAACCACATATTAGGATACCTTGGGCAGTGTTATCATCTAAAACTGCTAAAGATACTTTATGTGCATAATCAGGATAATCAACTCTATCTTTACTAAATGGACCAAGGTCTATAACCTCATGACCTTTTTGTTTTAAAAGTTCAACTGTGTAATCTTTTAGTTCAATTCCAGCATGGTCTGTGCCTATATAAAATTTCATTTTTTTCCTTTATGACATTAGTAAATTTAAGATAGTTTTTACAGGTAAAAATAGAAGATAATCTTTAAGTGGTGTCATGATTATTATCAAAACAATAATCATTCCGTATCTCTCATTTTTATAAAAAAACTCTGCAACTGCATTTACTTTGTACTTTAGTGCTAAGTGCATCAAAAAGTGTGCTCCATCAAACTGAGGAATTGGGAGCAGGTTAAAAACTCCTAAAACAACATTGATAACAAGAAGTTGAAAAACAAATATATAGGTAAATATGTATAATATACCATCTGCAGTAGTTGGTTGTGCCATAGATGCTACAGCGATAGATGCAAAAGCAGCTAGTGTAAAGTTATAAACTATACCAGCTAAATCAACTTGCATAGCAGCATTATAACCACCTCTTTGGATTACTTTTGATACATTTATTGGAACAGGTTTTGCCCAACCAAATAAAAATCCACTATCAGCCCCAAGAAGCATAGGTATAAAATACATAGAAACGGGGACAATTATAGTTCCAACTAAATCAACATGAGAAAGTGGATTTATCGTAAGTCTCCCAGCATTTTTTGCTGTCATGTCTCCGTACTTATATGCAACCCAGCCATGCATAATTTCATGACCAATGATAGCAACTGCTAAAGCTAAAACAGCGGCAATTACTTTTATAATATCAAGAGATTCCATGATAATTTTTATCTGTCCTTATTCTTTCTTCTCTCGCTTTATCAATGTAAGGAGATTGTTCTAAGTCTGTAGGTGTTTTCCCCATTCTATACCATCTTATTTCCCAGTTTTTATCAATAGAAAAGTAGATAAACCAAGGTGTTCCCTCTATGTTTTCATAAGGAACTGGACCCCAGAAACGGCTGTCATTTGAATGGTCACGGTTGTCACCCATCATAAAATATTTGTTTTTTGGAACTTTTATAGGATCAAAAAAGAAAATAGGCATAGGATTTCGTCCATTTTCTATGATTTTTGGATCAT
>JALTUB010000076.1 GCA_027047745.1 Sulfurimonas sp. | reverse complement strand
ACTTTTAACAACACCAACATTCTGCGTTCTATATGCTCCCGCATTTTTATTGTCAATACCTTTTAAAACCAAATGGTGCAAATTTTTTATATCTATGAGTCTGATTTCTTTGGTATCAATATTTGCAATCTCTTCGATGAAGCTAATGGCTTCTTTATGATTGATAGCTCCTAAATGCTCATTCATACTCTTGCCACCTATAGTAATACCCTCATTTAAAATAAGTTTGGTTTCACTGTAAGTTAATGTTGAACCTTCAATGGCATTTGAATTATATGTAAGTTGAATATCATATACATTTTTTAGATTTTTCAGTTGTGCATCAGATAATGGTCTTAATTTATCTAATTGTTCTTTTTTTTGATGAATTTGATCCAATAATTCTTGCATAATGCACCTTTTAATATAAAATAGTTAAATTTATATTATTTTAGCAATAATTAGCTTAAACTATCTGAGCGTATTCATAATTAAATTGAAGATAAACTAATGGTTGTTATTTTAAAGGAAAAAACATGTCTGCAATTACAATACTTTCAAAAACTGAAGAAAAAAGTCTTTATTCATTAAAAGAACTCAATTTTAAAGAAAAAGTCCATTTTTTTCAAATTCCAACCATATTACTAGAAAAAGTGCTTTCATTTGAATTAGAAGATGGAAAAGTGGCATTTCTCTTAATGTATGGCTATTTTAAAGCATTTCATCAATTTTATGATATTTCTGAGTATAATCAATCTGATTTGGATTATGTGAGTGCAAAATATAAATTGCCCGCAATAAATAAAATAGATTTAACGAGGAGAAGATTCTATCAATATAAAAATATCATAAAAACACATCTGAAAATCAATGAATACACAGATGAAATAAAAGCTACTCTTCAAAAAGAAGCAAACAATCTCGCTAACAATTTCATACATCGTAAAAAAATATTCTATACACTTGCGAAACTTTCAAAAAAACTCAACATTGAAGCACCAAGTTACACAGAACTCACACGAATCATTCAAGTTGCACTCAATACCCAAAAAAAGGATCTTTTGGAAAAGCTAGAGTCGCTGCAAGAGGATGCAAGGCTAAAGTTACTCGACGACTTTCTTGAAAAGGAAGAAGAGTCTAAAAATAGATATAATATTGCCTATTTTAGGAGGCTTGAACACTCTACAGCAAAAAATCAAATACTCCTCAGTTTGGGAAAACTTGATACTATCCAATCAAAGTTCAACATCTTAAAAGAGATAATTAATACTATTGGCATTACCCCTAAAATAGCCCAGTATTACGCTAAATGGGTTGAAAAAGGTCAGACTTCTCAAATCAACCAAACCAGCACTCTAAATCAAAAGTTCACGCTCCTATCATTTGTATATTATCAGTATTTAATCAGGAATGACAATCTCATCGATAGGTTTATCTATACCGTCCAAACTGCTAAAAACTCCTCATTCAGGACTCAAAAAGATTTTAGTTTTGAGATAGACCGAAAAAATAAGATGTTACAATCACTTGAAGATGCAAATATATCTACATTAAACGAGATAGAAGCTATTGTAAAAGATGAGAAACTCTCAGATGTTAAAAAAAATGATTGCAATTACTGCACTTGTAGAAAAGAAGACACAACCACTCAAGGTTATTCTTGATGAAAAAAAAATATTTGATACTGTTGTTGAGAGCAAATATGATTTTATTGAGAAGAAGTCTATATCGCTTCAAGATAAGCTCTCAGGTGTTTTAAAAGCTATTGAGTTTGATGAAGCTACTTCAAATAAGTATATTATCGCAACTATTAAGCACTTCAAAGGGATCTCTAATATTACTACCAAAGCTCCAAAAGAATTTCTAAACGATGAAGAAAAAACAACAGTGTATGATAGTGGTAAGTTTAGAATATCTCTCTATAAAGCCTTACTCTTTTTTCATGTAAGTGATGCCATTAAAAATGGAACTCTTAATCTCAATTACTCTTTGAAATACCGTAACTTTGAGGATTACTTGATTGACAAAGATGAATGGGAGAAAAACAAAGATACACCCTTAAAAGTCTATGAATTAGAGAATTTAAAGGATTATGAAAAATTTATTAAACCAATCAAAGAGAAATTAGAGCAAAGTTTTAAACAGACCAACGATAACATAAAAAAGGCTTCAATACCCATTTTACAGCGACAGATGACTCCTATATTTTAAAAACACCAAAGCTTGATAAAAAAGATGATGAAGAGTTGAGATGTCCGTAAAACAACTACACGCAACCATAACATACAATCTGAAAAGGGGCACACATATAATAATTAAGATACCAAATTAAATAAAATTTTATAAATTCTGTTTTTGTGACAATTTTGAG
>JALTUB010000075.1 GCA_027047745.1 Sulfurimonas sp. | reverse complement strand
AGCAATAAAATATATAGATAAAATTAAGACAAAAACGGACGCAAAGATTTTTTATAATGGAACAGATTTTCATTTTCTAAGAATGCAAAGAGAACATGAAATATCAAAAGATAAAAAGCTTTTAAAAAAAATAGAAAACATGGAGGAACAAGAAGTTTCTTTATTTGAAAAATCAGATTGTGTACTGACTATCAGCGAATATGAAAAAGATTATTTTCAGCAAAGATTCCCTAATTGGGATATTAAGGTTATACCAACTTTTATTTATAAAGAAAAATTTCCTTTGAGTAAAAATAGCGATTTTTTTAAAAGAGAAGGTATATTGTTTGTTGGAGGATTTACACATGCACCTAATGTTGAAGGTGTTAAGTGGTTCCTTAAAGAGATATGGCCAATAGTTACGAAATTAAACCCAAAAATTAAATTTTATATTGTTGGTTCAAATGTGCCAGATGATATTAAAGCTATGGAGGCTGAAAATATCTTAATAAAGGGCTTTATCGAAGATAGTGAACTAGAGAATTTGTATAATCAAGTTAAACTCGTTGTAGCGCCTTTAACCTTTGGTGCTGGTGTCAAAGGAAAAATTATTGAAAGTATTTGTCATGGTATTCCTGTTATAACTACAAATATCGGTGCAGAAGGTATTGTAGAAAATGAAAATATCTTATCTATAAAAGATACTTCTCAAGAATTTGCAAAAGAGATTATCGCTTTATATGAAGATGAAGACAAATGTCTTAGCATAAGAAAAGAACAAATATCGTATGCTCAGAAATATTTCAGTCAGGAATCAGCAAAAAAACTTATACAACAAATTTTTAACAAGGAGAATCATGAGTAAAACATTAATTATAGGAAAAAATGGTTTTATAGCTAAAAAACTACAAGAGAGGGATACTCATTATTCTGTTACAACAACTAATAAAGAAGATCAAAGCAGTTTTTATTTGGATTTACTAAATAGTGAAGATTTTGACTACTCAGTTATTGATAAAAAAACAAATATAATTTTTTTAGCTGCAGTATCTTCTCCTGATGAGTGTAATAATAATTATGAGCATGCATATGAAATAAATGTAGTAGGTACAAAATATTTTATACAACAAGCGTTAAATAGAAGAGCTAAAGTTTTGTTTTTTTCTAGTGATGTTGTGTATGGAAATACTACTAAATCAGTAGATGAAAATTCGAGTACAAGTCCTTTTGGAAATTATGCAAAGATGAAAGATGAAATTGAAAAAGTATTTGAAGGCGAAAGAAATTTTAAAGTCTTTAGATTGTCTTATGTTTTATCAAAAGAAGATAAATATTTGTCATACTTAAATAGTTGTATTAAAAATAAGAATGTAGCAGAAGTATTCCATCCTTTTAGTAGAAAAGTTGTTTATATAGAGGACTTGTTGGATGCCATAGAAAGGGTTTTGAGTAGATGGGAAGAGTTTACTAATCAAAAATTTAATATTTGTGGAGAAAAAGATACTTCTCGCAAAGATATTGCAGATTATTATAATGAAATTATAGGAAATAAATTGCAATATGAAACAATAACACCTAAAGATGAGTTCTGGGAAGCACGGCCAAAAAGTATAAACATAGAGTCTGTTTATTTGAAAAAATTACTCAATAGGAAACCTACAGAAATCAAAAAAGCATTAAAAGAAATTATAAAAGGAGAAAAATAAGATGGCTAAAAAAGCTTTAATTACAGGGTTTACAGGTCAAGTCGGTTCACAAATGGCAGATTATTTATTGGAAAACACCGATTATGAAGTGATTGGAATGATGCGTTGGCAAGAGCCTATGGATAATATCTACAATTTGACAGAAAGAATCAATAAGAATGATAGAGTGAGTGTGTACTATGCAGATCTAAATGATTATGCTGCAATGTTTAGAATGCTTAATGAAATTAAGCCTGATGTTATTTATCACTTGGCTGCACAATCTTATCCAAAAACATCATTTAACATACCTATTGAGACTTTACAGACGAATATTATTGGTACTGCTAATCTACTCGAAAACATTAGGCAACTTCGTGAGAACGAGAACTATGATCCAGTGGTTCATGTTTGTTCATCAAGTGAAGTTTATGGAAGAGCAAAAGTAGGTGAAAAATTGGCAGAAGATACAAAATTTCATGGTGCAAGTCCTTACAGTATCAGTAAAATAGGTACGGATTATTTAGGTCAGTTTTATGGTGAAGCGTATGGAATTAAGACATATGTTACAAGAATGGGTACACACAGCGGACCAAGAAGAAGTGATGTGTTTTTTGAGAGTACAGTCGCCAAGCAGATAGCACTTATTGAGGCAGGTTATCAAGAACCAGTTATAAAAGTTGGTAATCT
>JALTUB010000074.1 GCA_027047745.1 Sulfurimonas sp. | reverse complement strand
AGAAGGTGGAAAGATAAAGAAGCGATGGGGCAACGGAGCGAAAGAGCGAAGAGGCGGAAGAAAAAATAACCTTTTTGGCTCTGCTCTTTCGGATTTGCAATCCGAAAGAGGCTGAGGTTGGGGATTTAAAATCCCCCCGCAATAAAACCTCCGGATTGCATCAGCCAAAGGCAGACAGGAATCCGGAGGAGCGGAGTAAAAAGACAGAAAGGTATTCTCCAACCTTGTAACCTTTCAACCCTGCAACCAAATAAATCATGTTAGA
This sequence comes from Sulfurimonas sp., assembly GCA_027047745.1. Taxonomy (GTDB): domain Bacteria; phylum Campylobacterota; class Campylobacteria; order Campylobacterales; family Sulfurimonadaceae; genus Sulfurimonas. The sequence goes on along the minus strand of JALTUB010000074.1, from coordinate 2,092 downwards.
ATTGATGAAATATATTTTTCAATTAATAATAAACTTGTAAAATGAGATTTTTTATATCCAACCTAAAACAGGCCTATCATTACCTGAAAAAAAATGCAGCCTATTCTTTTCTTACCATCCTTGGTTTAACGGTTGGCCTAACGGTGTTTCTCCTGGTGGCCTTATTCGTTTTTAACGAAGAGACAGTTGATGAGAATATTCCGAACAGCAACAGAATTTATCGCCTCTTTGATGCTGAAAAAAATGATGCTGGCATTGGCTATGAACTAAAAGATGTAATCTCGCAACACTATCCGGATGTTGAGGCAAATTGTGTATTAGAACGTTTCGAAATGCCGATGATTCTCAGGGCAAATAAACACAGTGTAAAATTCGGAACAGGCATTTCAACCACCAACAGTTTTTTCGATGTTTTTGATATCCCCATCATAAGCCGGACCGGCAAAAAACCATTTTCCGAAAAAGCATCCATCATCCTGACCGAGGCTACCGCAAAAAAACTTTTTGGCAACAAAGACCCGCTTGGCCAAACAGTAAATGTCAATAACTTTTTTAAGGTAAAAGTTACGGCCATCATCAAAGGTTTTCCTGAAAACACCAGCATTGCAGCCGACTACCTACTCAATAGCGAAGATAAAAACATGAGAATGTCAACGGCTTGCAATCATGGCGACTGCTATAATCCGATGAACCATTTTCTGTTGCTCAAAAAGCATACAGACAAAAACCGGTTTATTGAACACTTTAACCAAACCATTCATCAATATCAAAAAAGGGTTAGCCGCTTTGGCCTTCAGCCTCTAACGGATATTTATCTTTCCAGGCAAATGGAAAATAACGGTAACCGGAAGGGAAACCTCTCGTATATCAAAATAATTTCTGTTATCGGCCTCATCATTATTATTCTGGCCGTCATCAATTATCTCAATTTTTCCCTCTCGCTCCAGCATTCAAAAATCAAAGAGGTCAGCATAAAAAAAGTGAACGGGGCCAATAACTTACAGCTGTTTTTTTACTACCTCACCGAATCCCTGATAGTCATTACCGTATCCACTATCCTGTCGTTGCTGCTTGTGTTTGCTTTTAAAGGTTACTTCGCCTCTCTTGTGGGCGGAGAACTGAACCTGCAAATACTGAAAAAACCGCTATTTATTGCAATTTACCTTGCCGTGATGGCTGTCATACTCGGCATAAACAGTATTATTCCGGTTTACTCTTTGCTCAAAGTAAATATCATACAGGGGTTGCACAATACCATCATAAGAAACGACAGAAACACCATACGGACTATTTTCACAACCACCCAGTTCGTAGTTTCTATTGTATTGCTTATCTCAGTTTTTTTTATCCAAAAACAATTAAATTTTGTGGAGTCAAAAGATTTGGGTTTTAACCGGCAAAACCTGCTTAAAATACAAATTCCCTATAGGTTTAAACACTATAAGGCTTTTCAAACGGAGATGAACAACCTGAGCTTTGTAAAGGCTTCATCGTACAGTTTCGGGATTCCGGGAGAAATCAACCTGACTATGGGAAGCGGGGTAAAGGGTACTGATATGAATATCAAAACGATTATGGTTGACAGCAATTTCCTGAAAACATTTCAGATCCATTTACGCAAAGGCCGCCGGTTTCTCAGCGGCGATTTCCACAAAGTCTGTATGTTTAATGAAACAGCCATCAAAAAACTGGGATGGGAGGACTTGAAAAATAGGAAATATAAAATGGGAAAAGAAGGGGGCTATGATGTTATCGGCATCGTGAATGATTTCAATGTTTCCTCTTTACTCAAAAAACAGGAACCCGTTTGCCTGATTTACGATAATACAAATCAACCAAATACCCTGTCTGTCAGGATTATGCCGGGACCTGTCCATCAACAAATAGCACAGATGAAGAAAGTCTGGAAATCGTTTTCGGATGATCCTTTCGCTTTCGAGTTTTACGATACTTTTTTTAATGCGAAATATCATAAAGAGCAGCAGCTCTCCCGATCAATTACCATCATTGCCGTCATTGCCATTATCCTGACACTCATAGGAATACTAGGACAGGTCATTCAAACCTGCACTTATCGGACCAAAGAAATAGG
>JALTUB010000073.1 GCA_027047745.1 Sulfurimonas sp. | reverse complement strand
TGTCCACGCTAAAAGTTGTATAAGTTTTGCTCTTGATTTTCCAGATTGTTTTGATAAATTTGCATCTAAATTTACACCTGAGAGTTTACAAAGTTCTAGGCTTAAAGCTTTTGGAAGTAGGGTATTTATTAGTTCTACTATATTTGCAGTTGTGTTTTTAAGTGCTTTATCTTTTAGATGTTTTGTTATCTGCTCTTCGTTCATGCCTTTTGTAAGATTAAGTAAAAGAGGAACTTCACCATATTTTTTTAAAAGTGGAGTTACTTCCCTTGCAAAATCAAGAACAACGGGTCCTCTTATACCACTTTTTGTGAAAATCAAATCGCCTTTTGCATGAAGCTTTTTATGCTTTTTTATATCAACTCTAAGTTCAACTTTAGAAATGGTATCGGCACGACAATGAGCTACCCAATCCTCTTTAGTTTTTAGTGGCATCATAGCAGGGCTTAAGTCTGTTATTTTATGTCCTAATTCACCAGCTAGATTGTATCCATCTCCCTCAGCCCCTAAAATAGGATAACCAAGACCACCTGTTGCTATGATTACATTATCTGTATAGTAAGTTTTATCTTGAGTTTTTACAGCATTAATTTTTTCTCCGACTAATAAAAGTCTATCTACTCTTTGATTGCATATTGTCTCAACTCCAACTCTACTCATCTCTTTTTGTAAGGCGTCTATAATAGTCACAGAAGAGTGTGAGGTTGGAAAAATTCTAAAACCATCAGGAGCATGAGTCTCAACTCCTATTCTCTCAAAAAACATCACAAGAGCTTTGTTGTCAAATGCTTTAAGTGCATCTTGCATAAAACGCCCATCTCGACCAAATTTTGCCATAAAATCTTCATGAGAGAGAGTATTGGTTAAGTTACAACGACCTCCACCCGTAGCTTTTAGTTTTGAAGCGATTTTATTTAGTTTCTCTAAAAGTAAAACAGATTTACCCTCTCTAGCAGCAACAATAGCAGAAATAATCCCAGCCGCACCACTCCCAACTACAATAAGGTCATGTTTTTTATTTTTCATAACTATATTTTAGTATAATTCTCTTTATGAAAACATATTATGGTGATAGAGAAAAGTGTTATAAATGTTACAGACCTAAAAGTTCATGCATGTGTGAGTATATAAAGGCAGTCGATACTGATACAAAATTTGTTATTTTGATGCATCCAAAAGAGTTTAAAAAAGTAAAAAACAATACTGGTTTTTTTACACATCTAACTCTTAGTAATTCAGAAGTTTTTATAGGGATTGACTTTACAAATCATAAACGCATTAATGAAATTATTGAAAGTCATGATAGTTATATACTTTTTCCATCAAAAGATGCAATAAACTTGAGTCAAACTAACCCTAAGCGAAGTGACAAAAGTTTAGCTATCTTTTTGATAGACTCAACTTGGGGCTGTACAAAGAAGATTTTTACACTAAGTCAAAATCTAAACAGACTTAAACACATGAGTTTTACCACAACAAAAACCTCAAAGTATGACATAAAAACACAACCAAATGAGGCTTATTTATCAACAATAGAATCAAGTTTGGTAGTTTTAGAACTTTTAAATAAACATAAGATAGAAGATGTTAAAAAAGAGGAACTAGATGGATTCTTAAATCCATTTTTTAAGATGATAGAGTATCAGAAAAAATTGATAAAAAATCCACAAAGTCATGCTGTAAGATTTAAAAAACGAACTCCTATTTGTTAAAAATTATAGAGCCAAGACGAATCATATTTGAACCACACTCAATGGCTAGTTCAAAATCTCCACTCATGCCCATTGAGCATATAGTTGCGTTTGATAGTTGTTTGTAGATTTTATAAGTAGTGTCAAAACTATTTTTTACTACTGTTTTGTCATCTGAATGAGCACCTATGCTCATGACGCCTTTTAAGTTTATGTTTGGACAATCGTTTTGGATTTGTTTGTAAATCTCTATAGTATCTTCAGGCATAAGTCCATGTTTTGACTCTTCTTTAGCAGAGTTTATCTGAACTAAACAATCAAGAAACATATCTTTAGCTACTAACTTCTTTTGAATCTCTAATGCTAACTCTAAAGAGTCAAGTGCATGAAAAAGAGCAGGGTTTATGTCTAGTAAGTTATTGATTTTGTTTTTTTGAAGATTTCCTATAAAATGCCACTCTATCGGTAAATCTTCAAGCGTTTTTGCTTTCGCTTTTAAGTCCTGAACCTTGTTTTCACCAAAAGCACGCTGACCTATATTGTAAAGTTTTTCTATATCTGAAGCAGTAGAATACTTACTTACTGCTACTGTTTTAACGATATGATAATCACTTACACTAAGCCTTGCACCCTCAACTCTTCTTACAATATCATCTATATATATTTTATACTCTGTTTGTGTCATTTTTTACCCCATCAATCTTATAGTAGAAGCTTAAGCAGTTTTTAGAGCGTTAGTTAAAAACATCTTTATCAATGACTGATAAGGTACATCGATTGCATTTGCTTTTACTTTTAACTCTTCTATCATATCAACTGGTAAACGCAGTGATATACTCTTAGTTGTTTTTTTTAGCTTGGAAAATTTCACAGATTTTGCTTTAGTTATATCAAAATAATCTGTCACATCATGTTTATCCCAAAAGTCAGCTTCTTCTGTTTCGTTTTGAAATTTCGGCAGTTGTTTAAGATTTATCATAAATTATCCTCTCTTTTTTACTCATAGTTCTTGCAGAAATAACTCTAATATGTTTATTTCTTATGGTAAAAATTACAGTAATTAAATCATTAAAGTTATTTTTACCAAGTGCTACACATCTACATTCATTAAGAGAATGTTTAAAATCTTCTACAATGAGTAATGGTTCATTAAAAAAAACTTCTTCGATCGCTGTCCATTTTAGACCATGTTTGTCTTCATTTTTGTTGATATTACCTTTATCCCATTCAAATCCAACAATAGTCTCTACATCTAAACAATCAAATTCCATTTTTCCCCTTGTATATTGCTATTATATACATTATTTGATTTTTTGTCAATTACCCCATCAACCTAGTAATATCATTAAAAAGACCAAGTCCCATTAGTCCAAAAAGGATTACCCATCCTGCTATAGTAAGGTTTACTACGACTCTTTCACTAGCTTCTCTTTTAAAAATAAGCTCATAAAGGTTAAACATTATATGCCCACCATCAAGTGCAGGGATAGGTAAAAGATTTAGTATACCAAGATTTACACTGATAAGTGCTGCAAAGAAAAGTACACTCATCCAACCAGCAGCTGCCGCATCTGAAGTGATTTTTACGATGCTGATAACTCCACCTAAATCCTTAGCTGGGACTTCACCAAATATAAGCTTTTTTACACCTGTAAATATCATAGTTGAAGCAAAGATGGTCTGCTCTGTCGCATAAGAAAATGTCTCACTAAATGCAAGATGAAGTTTATGCGTAACTCCAGCACTAGATACTCCTATCATTTTTCTTTGAACACTTTCACCAAACATATTTGTGCTACTCTCTAGTTTTGGTGTAAGTGTTTTTTGTTCTAAACAACCATCTCTTTTTATTACAAGGCTTAAAGAATCAGATGATTTAGTGATAAGTTTAGCCATATCTTTCCAAGAGTCTATATTAGTTCCATTTATAGATATGACAGTGTCGTTTGACTCAAGCCCTGCCATGAAAGCTGGAGAATCTTTAATAACATTTCCAATAACTGGAGATAAAACATTTGGAGAGCCTAAGGCAATTATAAAGTATAGTACAAAAGCAGTTACAAAGTTTGCAGCAGGTCCAGCTAAAAGGATAAATATCTTTTGGATAGGTGTTTTAGTCGTGTAACTATCTTTATCATAACTTTTTTTACTAGGATCGCTATCATCTTGACCTTTCATCTTCACATAACCACCAAGAGGTATAGCTGAGATACTCCACTCAGTATTGAACTTGTGAAATGAAAATAGTTTTTTACCAAAACCGATACTAAATACTTCAACATAGACACCCATTAAACGAGCAGCTAAGTAGTGACCTAGTTCATGAAAAAAGATAAGTCCAGAGAGGACTAAAAGAGAGACCAACCAACTCATGAAATTTCATCCTTTAAAAGTGCTTTTCTAAATCCCCAAAGATATTCACCACCTGAATAAACTGTTAAAAATACGGCAAACCATAAAAGGGCATTACCAAAAGGCCAGTGCATAAGTAAAAACCCTATAGCTATCATTTGTGCTACTGTTTTTACTTTTCCTGCCATAGAAGCAGCAACATTGATACCTTCACCAACTGCAATAGTTCTTATACCTGTTATAAAAAGTTCACGAACGATGATGATATAAATAGCCCAAGCCGAAGCTTCTCCAATCATCATGAGACCAAGAAATGCAGCAAGTGTGAGCATCTTATCAGCCAATGGGTCGATGATAGCACCGAGTAGTGTAGATTGATTCCACTCTCTTGCTATAAATCCGTCAAAAAAGTCTGTGATACTTGCTAAAACAAAAAGAAGTGAAGCAAAATAGTAGTTCCAAGTTATGTCAAAACCATTGTCTGTGAAAAGTTCTGGATTTAAGATAATCCAGAACATAAGAGGTGCTAGCAGTATGCGTAGTGATGCCAAAGAATTTGGTAGGTTTAACAATAAAAGTCCTTAATATTTAGTTGTTTATACTTTTAAACTACTTGACCAGATACCATGAAGGTTACATCCAGAAGTCGCAGTTAGTTTTTTAACATTATCAAGTTTCACACTAAATGCAGTAGCTCCACGAGAGATTTCAGCCTCTAAATTAGTGATGCCGACAAGTCTATCGTCTGCATGAAGCTTGATAAAATAAATCCAGTGAGATGCTATACTTGGATGAATAATACCATCTTGACCAACAGTTATTGAGATATTGGTATAGCCTTTTGCATCTTTTTTTCCTATAGTAATCTGTGGAGTGTGTTTTAATTCACCTCTTGTAGGATGTTTTGGGTCTTTCATTTTCATGATAGTTCTATTTATATTATCATCTTTGAGAGTAGTATGGTATGCTTCCATATCGCCTTTACAAGCCTTGTCACTCGGACAAGCTTCTGCATTTATTGCTAAGCTTAAAGCGGCAACAGTTGATAATTTTATAGCGTTTCTTCTGTTCATTTTATATTCCTTATGCTAAATAGCCGTACATACTAGAACGACCAAATTTTTGAGCTAACATTGGAGCTGTTGCACCTCTTGCGTTTGCTATGGATTTATCTGCACCACTATCTACTAAAAGTTTACATAACTCTGGTTTATCATCCATGATAGCTTCCATCAGTGGAGTCCAACCAACACCATCAACCTTGTCTATGTCAGCACCTTTTTTCAAAAGAAGTTCAACCATAGCAACCTCATTTCTTCTTATTGTTATATGAAGTAGAGTCCATCCATAATGATTTTGGATATTTATATCTTCTAGCTCATTGATTATAGCTGTAAAAAGTTTAACATCACTCTTGTATACAACTTTTTCTAAAATTTCAAAGATGTCTTTAAACTCTTCGTTATAAGCTTTTGTTCTCTCTTGAATTTCTTGTGAAAATGATTCTACTGTTTGCATTGATTTTTCCTTAATTGTTGTTTATTGAAAAGATGTTCCACCATCTACTACGATAGCTTGACCAGTGAGCCATGAAGAGTCGTTTTCACAAAGAAAAACACATGCCCCTGTTAAGTCTGTTGCATCGCCCATACGGCTTAGTGGAGAGCGTTTTACAACTTCTGCTTTTACCTCTTCATAGTTAGGAAAAGCTTTTAGTGCATCAGTGTCGATAGGACCACCACTTACTGCGTTTACACGGATATTTTTTTCTCCAAGTTCAGCAGCAGCATAACGAACCATTGTCTCAACTGCAGCCTTGTTTGTTCCATGTCCTGCATAGTTTGGTGTATAAACAAGATTACCTGTTGAACTCATAGAGATGATAGAACCACCTCCTACTTTTTCCATTCTTTTTGCAGCTTCTTGAGCACCTACAACAAAGGCTTCAACAGTTGCTGTGTAGATATTTCCAAGACCTTTTGGTTTAAGTCTCATAAATGGAGCAAACCCACCAACAACAGCACGACCAGAGATGATTGCATTTGAGATAAAGAAGTCAAGACTATCAAAATCTTCATCAAACTCCTTATAAACATCTTTGTAAGTTAAAGGTTCTAAGATATTTAGTTTATAAGCACGAGATTTGATACCGTATTTTGATTCTATATCAGCTATGATTTCATTTGCTATATCTGCATTTGTAGCATAAGTAAAGGCAACATCACAACCTTTTTTTGCAAAGGCATAAACGATAGCTTTACCGATACCACGAGTACCACCACTTATAAAAAGTGTTTTTCCTGTCATTGTTTTTTCGCTCATTTTAAAGTCCTTTAATGTCATAGTTTTTCATTGTCTCTTCTATCTTTTTCATATTTTGTGTGCTTGGAGCTACAAGAGGAAGTCTGTATTCCAATGTATCTATAAGTCCTGCGATATACATAGCTGCTTTTACAGGGATAGGATTTGCTTCACAAAACATAACTGAGTTTATGGGGTAAAGTTTATCATTTATAGCTTTTGAACCTGCAAAATCACCAGCTAAAGCAAGTCTTACGAGTTCTGATTTTAGATCAGGTAAAAGATTTGAAGTTACAGAAGTAATTCCAGCTCCACCATTTGCTAAAATAGGGTAGTCAATAGCATCATCTCCAGAAAAAACCTTTAGTTCAGGTCTGCGAGATAGTAGCTCAACAGTTCTCTCTAAACTCCCAGTTGCTTCTTTTACTCCATAGATATTTTTAACATCATCAAAGAGTCTGATAGTTGTATCAGCAGATATATCCACACCTGTACGACCAGGAACATTATATAGCATAAATGGAAGTTCAGGCACTGCGTTTGCAATAGCTTTATAATGTTGGTAAAGACCCTCTTGAGAAGGTTTGTTATAGTATGGACTCACTGAGAAAATCGCATCAACACCAGCACTTTGTGCATGTTTAGCTATCTCTATAGCTTCATGAGTTGCGTTACTTCCAGCTCCTGCAAGAACCTTTGTGTTGCTACCTTTACAAACTTCTACTGCTATCTCTATGCAGCGTTTATGTTCATCATGAGTAAGAGTAGCACTCTCACCTGTAGTTCCAACAGGACAAATAGCATCCATGCCGTTGTTGATTTGGCGTTGTATAAGAGCAGCATAAGTCTGCTCGTCTAGTTTTCCATTTTTAAATGGAGTGATAAGTGCGGTTGAAGAACCAGTTACTAAATTCATTCTAATTAGCCTTTAGGGTTTTTAGGTGTACCCTTGTAAAATAATGGGTAATTATAGCCAAATATTTTTAAACAAAGTTGTAAAAATGACAGTTCTCTTTTATATCATTTCAATATGTAGAATAGTGTTTTTTATGACACTTTACTACACTTTCCAACATTTAAACAAAAATAAAGAATCAAAAAAGGAACAAAACTTGCTTTTTAAATATTAAAAAAGAGTTTCCCATCCAAATACTTCTTCTTCCACTTCTTGCAATAATTTTATATTTTGCAAGTAATAAAAACAAACTTCTAATGCTTGATATGATCATAGCCTCCCTCAAGAGTGATATGACATATCTCACACAAACAATTAATCAAATGAGTGATGAGTCGAAAAAAAAAGTGGAGGAGTTATTACAGACTGCTGAGCGAGATAAACTATCCATACCTGAGAATGTACAACTCTTTATTGATATATATCGTCAATCACATCAAACCAATACGAGTCTATGTAGCAATAGATGATAGCTTCATATTTCGTTCACGAAATAAGAGAGTACCAAATGGATATTGGGATTATGACCACGCACAAAAACATAATAGAAGCTTGTAAAAAGTGTGGTGTTGATATTTCTGAAGTTGTCGCTACACTTAAAGAGAGAAGACAAGTAGTTGATTTAGAGTTATCATCTATTGATACAAAGATTTCAGAGTACCAAAGCTTTAGTAAAA
>JALTUB010000072.1 GCA_027047745.1 Sulfurimonas sp. | reverse complement strand
AGAAGAAAAAAGAAGAGACTCAAGAGGTAAATGAGATGATAGAGTGTCCAACTTGTGGCGTTTTTTGTGAGCTTGATGAAGCTATTTTAAGTGGTTCTAAATACTACTGTTCTACTGAATGTGTAAATAAGGCTTCATAGATGTTGATTTTTGGGCATAGATTTATACCATCTGACTCTTTTTATCATGTTTCATCTATAGATGACATTTTACACACTCCACCATCTTCTATTATCTACCTTGAGTTTGATGAGTCTAACTTAGATATTATAAACCATGCCCATGAAAATAGTATTGATATGGCACTATTGGTAAAAAATACAACTGAACTTATCTATGCTTCTTCTTTAATGGCAAGATATATTATTGTACACAGGGAGATAGCTAAAACAGCTCAAAATATCGCCGAAAACTATCTTTTTGATGCTAAGATAATTGTCAAGATAGAGAGTGAAAATGAGATAGAAGAGATAGCACTTCTTGGGATTGATGGGGTTTTACTCTCAAACGCTGTGATAAAAGTTTAAATAATATCTCGTTTAATATTTGCCTTAAGTGAGGTAAGAACTTCGTAACTTATAGTATTTGCAAACTGTGCAACATCTCTTGCATCACTAAAAATAAAAAGTTCATCTTCATCACTCAAAAAAGAGCTGTTATCCATAGATACTCTTCCTGCGATTTTTACACCATCTTTCGTATAAAAAGAGTTTGAACAAACTCTTAAAAATCCATCTCCGTAACCAAAGTCATAATTACTCACTATCATCTTTTTATCAGCACTAAAAGTTGCTCCATACCCAACACCCTCCCCTGCATTTATCTCTCTTGATGAGATTTTTTGTGCATAAAGAGAGAGTACAGGTTTAAGCTCTGTTGCCTTTGAGGAAGAAGGAAGCTCTAAACATCCATAAGCAGCAATGCCCACGCGAACCATATCTTCATCGAAGGAAGTTTCTCTAAAAAGAGCAGCAGAGTTGCATGAGTGAAAACGCAAACTTTTTTGTGATTTACTCTTTAAACCATCTTTAACAAGCTCAAAGTTTTTCTTTTGCAGTTCATAAACTCCATCTAATTCATCTGCACAAGCGTGATGAGTAAAAACAGCTTCAAGCTCTAAGCCCTGTTTTTCTATCAAACTCAACGAACTGTCTAGTTCATGTATCTCTATACCATTACGGTTCATGCCAGTGTTTACTTTTAGTTCTACTTTTGTATCTTTTGGGAACTTTTTTATTGTTTTTATATCGTTAATCGTGTATCTGATTTTAGAACTTGCCACTTTTGGGATGTCTGCTAAAACCAAAACATATTCAAAATATTCTTGGATTATTTCTGCTTCTGCGTTTGATTGAACTACTGCTTTTTTTATACCATACTCTTTAGCCATAGTAGCCACTTCTAACATACCATGACCATAAGCATTATCTTTTAAGACAAGTGCTATTTTATCTTTATCACAAGTGAGTTTAGCGATAATATCAAGGTTGTTAAAGAGATGATTTTTATTTAGAGTTATGTAAGCCATAAAGGAATTATACAGTATGAAGATACAAAAACGATTAATCGCAGAGTTTGAGGAACAATCTTACACGCAAATCATCTTCCCTCATGATAAAACCGACTGGGTAGAATACCTGCAAGAAGCTGAAGAAACTTTCATAAATATCATAAACGCAATAAGAAAATATCAAAAATGCAAAATCATCTGTTTTGACACAAATGCAGTAAAAAAACACTTTGGCGATACAAACAATCTAATCTTTGTAGAATACGAAACAGATGACACTTGGGCAAGAGATATTTCAGCATTAAGTATAGAAAATCATGAAAAAAAAGAACTGCTAAACTTTACTTTTAATGCTTGGGGTAACAAGTTTGAAGCAAAAAAAGATAATGCCATGACTGCCTTTATCTCCAAGAATGCCATAGCATGTGATTTTGTTTTAGAAGGTGGAGCGATAGAGAGTAATGGCGTAGATACTATCTTAACGACCTCAGCGTGTATCTTGAACACAAACAGAAATCCAACTCTAAACAAAGAACAAATCACCAAAAAACTTCAAAACTATTTTGGAGCAAAAAGAATCCTTTATCTAAACCATGGTTACCTAGCAGGAGATGATACAGACTCTCACATAGACACTTTAGCAAGGTTTATAAGTGAAGATACTATTATGTTCGTTCAATGTTTAGATAAGGATGATGAACATTATCATGAGCTGCATTTAATGCAAGAGGAGTTAGAAGACTTTGCAAAAGAGTATGATTTTAAGCTAATCGCTCTTCCTATGTGTGAAGCTATTTATTATAAAGATGAAAGATTACCAGCAACTTATGCTAACTTTTTATTTGTAAATGGAGCTGTTTTAGTTCCTGTTTATGGTCTTAAAACAGATGCTCATGCAGTAGAAATCTTTAAAAAAACGATTAAAGATAGAGATATTGTTGAGGT
>JALTUB010000071.1 GCA_027047745.1 Sulfurimonas sp. | reverse complement strand
CATCTTTTACAGTGGAGATAATCTTTCCTATTTGAGCAAACTCCTCTTGTGATTGTTCCAATGTAATATCGGTTGGTAGGACTAAATCCACAACGATATTTCCCTCATCCCACTCTGGTAAAAAAGTAGATGGTGTGTGCAGATAAAGGTAGGCAGAGGTTGCAAGAGAAACTAAAATAATTGGTACAGAAATCCAAGAGTGCTTAAAACTTTTTCGTAAAAAACTGATGTATCCATCTATATACTTTTGCATAAAATCTTCATGCTTGTTTATAGTTTTTGGGAGTGCAAGATAAGCGATGATTGGCGTTAGAAATATGGCTATAACTTGAGAGACTAAATAAGTGATAACCAAAACGATAGATAACTGCTTAAAAAACTCTCCAACTATTCCACTTACAAGCAAAAGAGGGATGAAAATAAGCACCGATAAAGTTGTAGCCACAACCATAATAGGCAAAATCTCTTTCGCCCCTTTAATGATGGCGTTTTCTTTCGTTTCGCCGTTTTCGTAATGGCGTTCGATGTTTTCTATCACTATAAGCATCTGGTCAATCAGCCCACCAAGAGCTGCAACCATCCCACCAAGAGAGAAGATATTAAAATCTATCCCTATTAGTTTCATACCAATCATCGTTATGAAAAAAGTAACAGGTATGATAACAAGTGCAGCTAAAGAGAGTGTGAATTTTCTCAAAAAGAAAAAGACTATAAGCACTGCGATGATAGAACCAAGGGCTATGGCATCTACAACGCTCCCAACTGCCTCTTTTATAAAGTCTGTTCCATCATAATACTTCTCTATATGTATGCCATCATGAGAGAGTTTTTTGTTAAGTTCTGCTACCTTTTTGTTAAAAGCTTTTTGTACACTTACTGCATTTGCATCTGGTTGGCGAAGCAGGTCAAAAACGACACTATTTTTATATTTGCTTGATGCAGAAAACTCTTTTATGGGGTTTTGTTGTTCTAGCATAAGGGCGATGTCGGAGAGTTTTATGCTTTTTTGATTGCCGAGATTTATGTTTAGGTTTAAGAGTTCATTTGCATTTTTTCTTTTTTGGTTTAAAGATAAAATATATTGAGTATGTTTAGAGTTTATCAGCCCTAAAAAATCTATGCTATTTTGTGCTTTAAGTTGTGTAATGATGTCATCAATATTGAGCTTATACTCTGCTACTTTTTTGCTATCAAGCACAAGTTTGTACTCACTCCAAGCAGGTGCTTTCATCTGAATATCAAAAACACCATCAATACCTAACATAACAGGTTTTAGTTCATAGTAGAGCTTTTCAGTGAGTTTTGCACGAGAGATATTGTCTGAGCTTATAGTGTAGATGGAGACAGGATACATACTCGGTGTAGCTTGTCGTATGGTTACCTTTGCATCTTTACTGATGGAGTTTTTTATGTCTGCCATTCGTGCTTGTACGAGTTGGTAAGCTAAATAAGGGTCGATACTCCAGTTAAAGTAGATATTTATATCGGTAGTTCCAACAGAAGTAGAAGAGACTATCTTTTGCACATCTTGCACAGTTTTCAAGGCTTCTTCACTTGGTTTTGTGACAGAGTAGAGCATTTGTGAAATAGGGGAATGACCGTTGTCAATACTTACTTCGATTCGTGGGAAAAATATATTTGGCAAAACACCTTTAGGAATAGTCGTTGAGAGCTTATAACCAACAGCAGTTAAAAGCGAAATAATGAGAATAATAGCAAGTTTATTTTTTAAAATGTAGTGGTAAAAATCTTTTCTTTCTTTCATTATTTTATACTCACTCTCAAATCATCATGAAGCATATAAGCATTTTTGAGTGCTATTTTTGCATTTTTTGGTAAAGTGTTTTTGATGAGTGCCTTATCTAGCATATCTTTTTGTATCTCCACAAAAGCTACATGAGCGATATTTTTATCATCTATGAGATAGATAGCAGGATGATTATCTATCAACACTATAGCTTCTTTTGGGATTAAGATTCCCTCTAAGTGTTTAAGTTCTATCTGTGCTGTAAGATGCAAAGCCAATGGGAGTTTTTCATTTGAGTGAGCAATGACTTCTACAAGATTATTTGAGCTTTTGGGAAGTATGTTTATGATGGTAGCACTACTATTTTTATAACTACTTTGAAGTTTTACAGACATCCCTTTTTTAATTTTTAAAGCATAAGAGCTATCTACAAAAAGCTTCACTAGATTATTATTATCAAGCAGTGTTGCAATCTTTGCACCATAGTTGATATAAGCATTATTTGCTATCAGATTTGTAAGTACGCCATTTTGAACTGCTTTGATAGTTGCATTTTTTCGTTCTGCTAAAAGTATTTTATACTCCTTTAGCGTAGTTTCATAAATTTCTTTAAATTGAGCATAGGCTATTTTTTCAGAAAGATAACTATTTTTAGATCCAACTCCCATTTTATACTTCTCATGAGATATTTGTAGCTTCTTTTTGTAAGAAACAATTTCTTTTTTTTGCAGATTTAATTTATTGAGTAGATAATGTAATTTTTGCTCTCTCACATGGTTTGAAACAGTTGCGATTGTATCCCCTCTGCTAACACTACTATTTTCAGAAGTTTTTAAATGGACAATACCAGAAGTTTTTGCTGTTATTGTAATCTTTCTTTTTGATATAACTAGCCCATCAGCAGTAACAGTAGAGGCAATATCTCTTTTGTACGGTTTGATTATAGTAACTGAGACGCTTGAAGCATAAATAGGTAGTGTGATAAATATAGAAAGTATTATTTTATGTAGCATTGGAATCCTCTTTAAATTATTTTATAACATTGTAAAGTATAAAAATGAAATGAAAATTAATTTTTTCTTAGTCTAACTCTTTGAGAGTGTGTTATGGCAACTGCCATGGCGTCAGATATATCAAGAGGTTTTATATCTTTTTTGATGTTTAAAAGGCGTTTTACCATAAAGGCAACTTGCTCTTTTCCTGCTTTTGCTTTTCCTGTTAGTGCTTTTTTAACTTGAAGAGCAGTGTATTCATGAAACTGTCCAAACTCTTGAAGCAAAAGTAACATGATTGCCCCACGAAATTGTGCTAACTTAATCGTTGTAGCAGGATTGTGTGCATAAAATATATCTTCCATAGCAACTTCATCTATCTTATGTTTTTTAAACAATCCACTGATACCCTCAACCATCTGAGGAATCTGAAACTGCAAATTTTCTGCTTTCATTTTGATAAGACCTGCTTCAACTAGAGAAATTTTACCATTTTCAAAACGAATCAAAGCAAAACCCATATTTCTAGTTCCTGGGTCTATTCCTAAAATTATCATCTTAGCGTTTTGTGATTTTCATGTTATTTATAGCACCATTTTCTATACTAAGATTTGATGTAAGTTCTGGGGTTCTCTTATACTTCTCTATTGCATTTATTATTCTTCTGTTGAGTTGATTTGCTTCTTGCAAATTTATCTTTGCTATCAAATCTCTTCCACCAAGATACTGCATAACCCAAAGTTGCATATCAGTTGGATTGAATGTTTTTCGTACATTTATAGCTTTTAAAAGAGTTAAAAAATCTTTTCCTTTTGATTGAGCATCCAAAGTAACTACTTTATTTATATCATGCATTAAGATGGCGATTTTCTCTGCTTCACTGTCATGATTTTCTTTTACATCAAGCATCGCTAAAAGTTTAGAAAGTTTTTTAAGATACTGATACTCTGGTTTTAAACCCTCTATCAAAACATTTCTAGCACTTCCAAACTTATCAATCGCTTCAAGAACTATCTCTATACTATCTTCATTTGTACTAAGTCCATACTCTTCTAAAATAATCTTGGCTTCGTTTATACTCATTTTATATATCCACCCTCTCTAAGTTTTTGCAAGATAGTATCATCATCTAAACCCTGTTTTTTATAGATATTATACCAAGCTTGTGCTTCATCATTAAACTGCAATGCCTCTTTAGAATACATCGCCTGATGTTCCAAAGTGTTAAAATGTTCTATAAGTTTTCCTATGTTCATGATGTACTGTCTATGAAACTCTGCTTTAGGATTTTTTGAAAATAACCATCTTATAGCATCAAAAAACATACTTGGTGTTCGTTTAGTCTCTCTAAGGTGTTCTCGTAAAAGATATTCAGCATTTTTTTTCTCTTTTCTTACATAATTAGGTTGAAGTTTTTTTCTTTCTTGGTCAAACATAGTAACAACTCTTTTTATAGACAAATTATATTCATCATCATTGTCATTTTTCAAAACATTTTTTTTAGGAACATGTGTTGTAATTTCATTCTTTTTTGTAAGAGTTTTTCTCGTTTGAATAAAAAGCTTATTTATAATATCATCTATCATATTTTTTTCATTTTTTAAGATATAAAAAACTATTCCCATTACTTTATTGCTATCTTTAATCTCTTCAAAATTAAAATATATATCAGTATGTTCTTTTAACTCCCTTTGTGATTGTGTTATAACTTTTCTCTTAAATACAGAATATTCTCTAAAGCTAACTGGAACATTTAGTTCATTCATTAAGTCACCAACATCTAACTTAATAGTTTGTGTTGCACTTGATTTTAAAAGTTGATAGATAGAAAGGGAATAATTACTAGACAAAGCTAAAATATATTTTAAGTTATAATCTAAAAATTGCATTTTTAACTCTAATAAATATCTTCTAAACTCTTTATCTATTTTTACAAGTAATAAAAAATTATTTTCCCGAAATTCTATATGAGAAAACCAATTAAAAATTGTAAAACCTTCTTTTGTAATAATTTCAAGTTTTAAACTCATCATTTTTCTTGTAAACTGCTTTATATAAGTCTCGTTTTTATAAAGTTCTATATTATCAAATTCATCAATTTTAAAAGCATATCTATGATTATCTATGTCCTCATACTGCATGTTATAAATTAAATATGTAATAAAATTTAATTCACTCTTACTAAATTTATATTTTGTATTTATTATTTGAGAAGAATGTCCTGTGTTTAACATAAATATAACCCTTAATTAATGAAGTTATATTATATCTAATATATGCTTTTTCTAAAGCCTACTCGCAACACTAAAAGAATAATATCTTCCTCTTCAACTCTAAAAAGTACTCGTATCTTTCTTGCTACTGTAAATCTATATTGTGATGAGAATTCACTTCCCTTTAGTTCTCTCACTTTTTTGCTTTCTTTTAATAATTCAAAATTCTGAGCAAGATAATGCAATTTTTTCACAATCAATTCTCTATCGGGAGAAGAAAAAGATTTTAAATCTTTTAAAGATTTATCTGAATATTTTATATTCAAATTTCTATTCCTAACTCTTTATATACATCTTCACTTTTATGAACTTTCATAGAACCACTTTTTATCTCTTTTGTAATGTTGTCTGCTACTATAGTATCTGTATAATCAAAATAAAAATCTAATGCATTTTCTACTACTTCTTTTTGTGTTTTATGCAAAACAGAAGAAACAATCTCTAATTCTCTTACTATAGATTCATCGATAGAAAATAATTTTTTAACTGTTGCCATATTCAATCCTTTATATCTAATTATATATCTTTTTGGATATATTGTCAAATTTTAAATATAACCCTATTTTTATACTGTTATATTAAAGTATATTTTAATTAGGATTTATAATCATTATTACAACTATTCACATCTGTAACTTTATAGTTATTCACATAGATTTAACCATATTTTATGGAATATGAGAGTATTATTCACATATTAAAAGCAATATAGGATAATATGTGAACATAGGTCAAGAAGTATTAGAATTGTTAAAAGAAGAGATAACAGAGATAGAATATAAAAGATATATTCAGCATTTAACTTATGATGCTAAAAAGTCAACTAATGATTTGGCGATATTTTATGCTCACAATGCGATAGTAATAAACTGGATAAAGAGTAAATACAGTGAAAAAATCTCTCATCTATTTGAAATAAAAAATGGACATAAACCTATCGTTCAAATCACACTAAAAAATAGACTTGATAAAAGAAAAAAACAAAAAGTACCGGAAGTTAAACCAGCTAACTCACTTTTAAACCCTTCTCACTCTTTTTCAAATTTCATGGTCGGTGGTTCTAACCAGTTCGCCTATGCTGCAGTAAAAAGTGTAAGTGAAAATGCGGGAAATGTTTATAATCCACTCTTTATTTATGGTGGAGTTGGTCTTGGTAAAACTCACCTCATGCAAGCAGCTGGTAATGTTTTTCAAAATGAAGGTAAAATCGTTATTTACACAACTGTAGAACAATTTTTAAATGACTTTACTCGTAGTATTCGTAACAACACCATGGAGAGGTTTCGTGAAAAATATCGTAAATGTGATGTTTTACTCATCGATGATATTCAGTTTTTAAGTAACAAAGAGGGCATCCAAGAAGAATTTTTTCACACTTTTGAAGCACTTAAGGGTGATGGTAAGCAGATTATTTTCACAGCAGATAAACATCCTAAAAAGATAGCAGGTTTAGAAGCTCGTCTTCAAAGTCGCTTTGAGTGGGGGCTTGTTGCTGATATCCAACCACCAGAACTTGAAACGAAGATAGCCATCATAGAAAAAAAATGTGAGATTAACAAAGTAAAACTTTCAAAGGATATTGTAAACTACATAGCAACAGTTATAGATAGTAATGTCCGTGAAATAGAGGGTATTCTTTCTAAACTTCATGCCTATTCACAACTTATGCATGTAGATATAGACCTTAGTTTTACAAAAAATGTACTAAAAGACCAGCTTCGTGAAAATCGTGAAAATATCGATATGGATAGTATAACTCAAATCGTTGCAAAAGATTTAAACATCAAACCTAGCGAGATAAAAAGTAAAGGAAGAAGTAAAAATATAGTATATGCAAGACGAATTAGTATCTATATATGCCGTGAACTTACTCAAAATACTATGCCTCAACTTGCTCAATATTTTGGCATGAAAGATCATACAGCCATTAGTCACACTATTAGAAAAATTAACGATTTGATAAAAGAAGATGAAGATTTTAGACTAAAAATAGAAGAGTTAAGCAATAAAATAACTGCATCATCTTAATTTTATTAAAAAACAAGTCAAAAAAAAGATATAATTACAAAAGTGAATATATGTGATTGAAATTTTATCAGTTCATCACATCTAAGTAGCTCTTGTACTCGGAGTTTAAATGTGTTTTTCACATATTCACTGGGCTCTACTACTAACTACTAAAATTATATAAATATAGGAAGTTTAACAATGATTATAACTATATCAAAATCCATTCTTGAAAATGTACTTATACACGCTGGTCCTTTCTTAGAAAAAAAAGATACTTCACAAATAACATCTCATGTATATTTAAGTGCTTCAAACTCAAACTTAACTATAAAAGCTACTGATTATGAGATAGGTTTTACAGTTACTACAAATGAAGTTCATATAACTCAAGATGGAAATATCACAGCAAATGGTAAAAAATTTTTAGATATAGTTAGGATACTTAAAAATGGAGAAGTTAACCTAGAAGTAAGAAATAATATTCTTCATATTTCTCAAGGTAGTTCAAATTTTAAATTACCTACATTTTCTCATAATGAATTTCCTGAATTTCCATCTTATGAAGGAAAAGCTCGTATATCTATAGAATCTCATACACTAATAGAATCTTTAAAAAAGATTACACCTGCTATAGATACTAACAATCCAAAATTTGAGCTAAATGGTGCTCTTATAGACATTAAAAATGAAACTATAAACTTTGCATCAACTGACACAAGAAGATTGGCTGTAGTCAATGTAAACAATCAAAGTGATAGTGAATTATCTATTATCATTCCAAAAAAAGCAATTGTAGAGATTCAGAAACTATTTTTTGATGATATTGAACTTTATTATGATAAAACAAACCTTATAATCCACTCTGAACAATATACTTTTTTTACAAAACTTATAAATGGTAAATTTCCAGAGTATTCAAGAATTATTCCCAAAGAGATAAAAACTCAACTTTTACTTCCTAAAGCTATCATGATAGACTCTATTAAACAGATAACTACTATATCTGCTGATGTTAAAATTACTTTTTTAAATGAATCTATAACTTTTGAATCTTTAAGTGATGATAATATTGAAGCAAAAACAGAGATAGGATTTAGTACAGGTTTTAGTGAACCTTTT
>JALTUB010000070.1 GCA_027047745.1 Sulfurimonas sp. | reverse complement strand
ATTTATACATGTTATTATCATCTAAGTAAATTTAAAGTCAAAAAAGGTGATATGGTAAAGAGGGGAGAGCTTATAGGACTCTCAGGAGATACAGGTAGGATAACTGGTCCTCATTTACATTTTAGTGCTAGAGTGGGTGGATTACAGGTTGATCCACTTCAGTTAGTAAAGTTATTAAACAAAAATTTATACGGAGAAAAAATATGAGTCTTTTTCAGTTACTGATGTTAGGTGCTTCGGCATTTTTTGCATTTAAAATATATGAACATATACAAACACTAGAAGAACCACAAGAAAATAAAGAGGAGGATAATACAAAGCAACCACAAAGAACTGCTGATGCATTTTCAACTTTTGATTCGAGTGACTTGATGGATAAGGCTGATGAAGCTTTAGAAAAAAAAGAGCTTGATAAGGCGATGGCTATCTACAGTGAAGCGAATATAAAAGCGCCAAACTCTAGTGAAACACTTTTTAAAATGGGCTACACATTAGGACTTCAAGAGAGAAATGATGAAGCACTTGAATACTATAAAGAAGCACTTGCCTTAGACAAAAACAACACTTTTATCTATCAAGCCATGGCATCTATATATAGAAAAAAAGGTGAATACACCTCTGCTAAAATGAGCTTAAATGCATCACTTGATATTGATGACTCAAATCCAATAACTTATTATAATTATGGTAACTTATGTCAAGACATGAACCATAAAGATGAAGCGATAGAGATGTACACAAAAGCAATCGAGATAAATCCTGACTTTGATGAAGCTAAAGAAGAGCTAGAAAAGTTAAAGGACTAAGATGAAGATTTCAGAAATCTATGAATATTTGGATGAACTCTCACCATTTGAGATACAAGAGTCATGGGATAATTCTGGTTTACTTGTTGGAGATTTTTCTCAAGATATAGATAAGATTGCACTAAGTATAGATGTTGATGAAAACCTGATAGACTCATTAGAAGAAAATACACTTTTAATAACTCATCATCCTATCATCTTCGGTGGCTTAAAACAGCTAGAATTTAGTAAATATCCAGCAAATCTTATACAAAAAATGATAAAGAAAAATATTTCAAATATCGCAATGCACACAAAT
The DNA here is from genome assembly GCA_027047745.1 of Sulfurimonas sp. Taxonomy (GTDB): domain Bacteria; phylum Campylobacterota; class Campylobacteria; order Campylobacterales; family Sulfurimonadaceae; genus Sulfurimonas. The sequence goes on along the minus strand of JALTUB010000070.1, from coordinate 7,040 downwards.
TTTGACCAAACGCACTTAAATAATTTTGTAGCAACAGAAGTTTTAGGTTATGAGATAAGTGATAAAGATGGTTTTGTTGCTTATATAGATGTAGATGAAGATTTTGATGTTTTTGCTAAAAAAGTTTCTTTTGCTTTTGAACTTCCTCATGCAAGATGCGTAAAAACATCCGAGCGTGTAAAAAGAGTAGCCCTAACGACTGGTTCAGGATGTTCTTTGATGAGAAGTATAGAGGCAGATTGCTTTTTAACAGGAGATGTAAAATATCATGATGCAATGGAAGCAAAAAGCATAAATTTGTCTTTAATTGATATAGGTCACTATGAAAGTGAGCACTTTTTTGCACAAATATTACAAAAGCATTTGAAAAATTTAGGTTTAAAAGTTATAATTGCGTCATCAGAAAACCCATTTACATATATATATTGATATTTTAAAGCAAAAAAGCCTTATGTAAAAACCCAAAGGAGTCCCATGAACCAGCACCTTAAGCAACTAGTCGATCTATCTTCTGTAGATAAAGATATCGATGCATTTGAACCTCAAATAGAAGAAGCAAACTATAAATATGAAGCAGCTCTTGCAAAAACAAAGAGTATAGAATCGGATATTGAGAATTTAAGTAACGAAATTCAAGCAGAAGAAGTAAAAAAATCTAAAAATGAACTTCATCTTGCAGAATTATCACAAAAACTAGAAGATAATTCTAAAAAAAGTGGTGAAATAAAAACTGAAAGAGAGATGAAATCTTTACAACTTGAAGAAGAGATTGCAAAAGAACAAGTTACTTTTGCAAATGAAGAGATTGAAAGATTAGAGAAAATTATTGAGTCTAAAAAAGAACAAACAGAAGCAGCAAAGGTAACTTTAGTAGAGCTAACAGCAAACTTAGAGAATGTAAAAGCTGATGTTGATTCTAAACTAGCTACTATCAATAAAGATAGACAAGATGTTTTTGTTCAAAAAGAGAAACTTTTAGCAGATATTAACCAAAAAGGTTTAGCATTTTATCAAAAGATTCGTCGATGGGCTAAAAACACAACTGTTGTTCCTGTTGAAGATCAGGCTTGTATGGGCTGTCATATGGTGATAAGCGATAAAATATACTCTGATGTTATAAGAGGTGAAGATATTACTACTTGCCCTCACTGTGGTAGAATTTTATACATGAAGCCTAACGAAGAGTAGGTCTTTGTGAAGCCGTTTACGCTTCTATATTTCATTTTAAGTGTTGTGCTATATTTGATAGCACTTCCTTTTCTTATCTATCTATCCTTTAAGCAAAAATATAAAGAGTCAATTCCTTCTCGTTTTTTTCTTTTTAAAAATCCACCTTTTAATCACAAAGAGACTATTTGGTTTCATGTTTGTTCTTTAGGTGAAGCAAGAGCTTTGAAACCTATTTTAGATTTTTTAGAAGATGAAAAGGTCTCTATAACCACTATCACACAAACTGGTCAAAAAGAGGCTAAAAAATATAATGCTGATGTAAGGTATTTACCTTTTGAGATTTTTTTACCTTTCTGGATTAAAAAACAGCGTTTACTTGTTGTTTTAGAAGCAGAGTTCTGGTATCTACTTTTTGTGGTTGCTAAGGCAAGAGGTAGTCGAGTAATCCTTCTAAATGCAAGGATTTCAGATAAAAGTGTAAAAAAATATTTACAATTTGCATGGTTTTACAAAAAACTTTTACAAAGAGTAGAGATTGTATATGCTCAAAGTGAAGTAGATAAAAACCGTTTTTTAGCACTTGGTGCAAAAAATATAGAAGTTGTTGGTAATATTAAGTTAGCAGCTAAGGTAAACCATAACAAAGAGTACGACAAGCCAAATGTTGAACTGATAGTTGCAGGTAGTACACATGAGGGTGAAGAAAAAAGTGCTTTAGCAGGTTTTGTAGAGTATAAACGAGAGCATAACTCTAAACTTATTGTTGTTCCTCGTCATCCTGAAAGGTTCGAGAGTGTTTATGCACTTATGCAAGAAGCAGCGACAAATAACGCTCTTACTCTCTCAAAGTTTAGTGAAGATAAAACTTTATCAACAGATATGATTTTAGTCGATATGATGGGTGAGTTAAATAATATTTACAAGATTAGCGATATAGCGATTTTAGGTGGAGCATTTAAAGAGGATGTTGGTGGGCATAATCCACTTGAACCTGCTTTTTTTGGATGTAAAATAATTACAGGTAAACACTTTTTTCACCAAAAAGAGCTTTTTAAATATGTTCATCATGTTCAATATGTTGAACATGATGAGATTTTTAAAGCACTAAAAAATGCAAAAGATTTACCAGTCTCTATGGTAGAAGAGACAATAAATTTAGAACCAGTTATAAAAAATATATTAGGAAAATAAGATAATGGCAACAGAAAAAGCATATAAAATACTAGCACTTCAAGAGGGAATCTCAAACTCACAAGCAAAGTCAATGATTGACCGTGGTTTAGTGTATGTTGGAAACAAAAAGGTAATGATAGCTCGTGGAGATATAGATGTTAAAACTATATTTCGTGTCATGAAGATAGAAAAAGCAAAACCAATCTATGAAAATGATGATATTTTGGTTGTGGATAAACCAGCATTTGTTAACTCTGATGAGATAGAGAGAATGTATAAACCAGCAGTTCTGCTTCATAGACTTGATCGTGAAACAAGTGGTGTTCTAATGTTGGTGAAAAATGAAGAGTTCCGTCAAAAAGCGATAAAAGAGTTTAAGAAAGACAATGTTTATAAAGAGTATATAGCGTGGGTTGAGGGAATTATAAGCGAACCTATAGAAGTTGATAAAGCTATACTAACTCAGAGAAAAAACAACAAAGCTTACTCCAATGTTTCAGGCAAAGGAAAACCAGCAAGAACAGAATTTTTTCCAGATATTGTAAGTGCTAACAAAACAAAAGTTAAGTGTATTATCCACAATGGAAGAACACACCAGATAAGAACACACCTTCGTTACATTGACCACTCTATTATTGGCGATGAGCAGTATGGTGGTCGTCGTGCTAAAAGAGTAATGCTACATGCTTATAAAGTTAGACTTCTAGGTATGGAGTTTGTATCGCCTGAACCTAAAGTATTTGTAAACTTTGAGTAAGAGAGCTTAAAGAATATTCTCGATATAATTCGCAGATTTTACATCTAAATAAATTTTAAGGAGAGCGTATGTTTGGTGCTCTAACAGAATCATTTACAAGTGCTATAAATAAGATTCGTTTCTACGATGATGAAAAAGCACTCTCTAAAGCTCTTAATGAACTTAAAAAGAATTTATTACGAGCAGATGTAAACCATAAAGTAGTTAAAGAACTTATCGCAAAAGTTGAACTGAAAACTAAAGCTAACGGCATTGGAAAAGATCAGTTCTTAGAAGCGATGAAAGAAGGGCTTTATGATCTTTTAGAGATTGGTGGAAATAAAGGTTTTATCTTCGCTCCAAACCCTCCAACCGTGATACTCATGACAGGTTTACAGGGTTCAGGTAAAACAACAACAACTGGAAAACTTGCGACATATTTAAAAAATAAGCAAAAAAAAGTTTTGATGGTTGCAGCTGACCTACAGCGTTTAGCAGCAGTAGAACAACTTCGTCAAATTTCATCCCAAATAGAAGTAGAACTTTATGAAGATGAAGCAACAAAGAATCCTGTAGATGTTGTAAATGCAGCTCTAAAACATGCAAACCAAGGTATCTATGATGTAGTTCTTATAGATACAGCTGGTCGTTTAGCTATTGATGATGAACTTATGAGTGAACTTGAAGCTGTAAAAAAAGTTGCAAATCCAAGTGAAATATTTTATGTTGCAGACTCCTTAACAGGACAAGATGCGATAAGAACAGCTACCACATTTAAAGAAAAAATAGGCATCGATGGTGTCATACTTTCTAAATATGATGGAGATTCTAAGGGTGGGGTTGCATTAGGACTCTCTTCTCAAGTAAAAGTTCCATTGCGTTTTATCGGTAATGGTGAGAAGATGGAGGACTTGGAAGTCTTTATCCCAGAGCGTATTGTTAATCGTTTAATGGGTTTTGGAGATGTTGAAGGTCTTGCTGAAAAAACTGCTAATGCCATTGATGAGAAAACTGCTAAAAGAATGACTCAGAAGATTAAAAAAGGTAAATTTAATTTTAATGACTTTTTAGAACAGATGGAAAGTATGAAGAAGATGGGTAGCATGAGCTCTATTATGGGAATGATTCCTGGTATGGGAAATATGTCTAAAGCTATTAAAGATTATGATTTTGAAAACTCAAGTGAGCTAAAAAATATCAAAGCTATGGTCTCATCAATGACAGCAAAAGAGAGAGAAAACCCCGAGCTATTAAATAACTCAAGAAAACAGAGAATAGCAGTTGGTTGTGGTCTTACTCAAATAGAGATAAATAGAATGATAAAGCAGTTTAAAAATGCAGGTAAAATGGCTAAGAAATTCTCTGGAAAACAGGGAATGAAAGATTTACAATCTATGATGGGACAAATGGGTGGAGCTGGTGGTATGGGTGGAATTCCTCGCTAAAACTTTACATTTAAGTAAAAGTTCGATATAATTTCGCCATCGTAATAACTTCTGAAATAATCCCTCTGTGATTAGAAGGTATCTTGTTAAATCAAGATATACTACGCCAACTGGCGGTAAGAGGCACAATAAATATAATTTTATATTCATTCTGCAAAACAGTACCCCACAAATTTAAAATAGATGAAAATCTAACTAAGGAAATAATATGACAGTAATTAGACTTACTCGTATGGGAAGAAAAAAACAACCGTTTTATAGAATTGCGGTAACAGATAGCCGTAAGCGTAGAGATGGTGGTTGGATTGAACTTATTGGACACTATAACCCAATGAATGAAGAGAAAACTTTAGTAGTTGATAATGAAAGATTAGATTATTGGTTAAGCACTGGCGCACAAATGAGTGACCGTGTTAAAAAGATAACTGGTCGTTAATCATGGTTGCTGATTTTGTCGCACAATTTGCAAGACTTGTAGTATCAAAACCTGATGATATTAAAGTAAAAGTATTGCAAGGCGATGAAATAACAGAAATAGTTCTCTATGCTGATCAATCCGATATAGGAAAATTGATTGGTAAAAGTGGCAAGATGATTGGTGCTATAAAAACTGTCATTTCTGGTTGTAAAGCTAAAGATGGTAAGAGTTACCGTATAAATGTCGAAGCAGCTTAAAGAGAACAAACTTCTTCATATCGCAACTATCGGCAAAACAGTCGGTATAAAAGGCGATATGAAGTTTCACATCAAATGTGACTTTCCTGAACAATTTAAAAAAAACTCCAGTTTTTTAATCAACAAAAAAGATAAAATAACTTTAACAGATGTGGATTTAGACAAGGGACTTGTTAAAATCAATGGACTTCAAAATCCAGAAGATTGTAAAAAATTTACAAATGCAAAACTATTTACGACTTATGAACAAACAAGAAAAGATTGCCATCTTGAAGATGGTGAAAATTTTTGGTTTGATATAGAAGATTGTAAAGTTTATGAAAATGAAACTTTATTGGGTGTAGTAAAAGAAATTGAAAGATTAACACTGCATGATTATTTGAGTGTTGCAACTGATGTTGTATTAGTTGATAAAGGACTACCAAAAAGTTTTCTTATACCTTATATCTTACCTTTTAAAGTTGATATTGATGTTGATAAAAAGATTATTCATGTTCATGGAGCTATGGATATTTTAGAAGCTTCATAAATGAAATATACATTTGTTACACTTTTTTCAAACCTTGTTGAAGGTTATTTTCAAGATTCTATCTTAAAACGAGCCATAGATAAAGATATATTAGATATAAATTATCTAAATCCAAGAGATTACTCTCAAAATAAGCATATGAAAGTAGATGATACAGCGGTTGGTGGTGGAGCTGGAATGGTTATGAATCCACAACCTCTTTTTGACGCTTTAGATAGTCTGAAAAAAGATGATAAAAATGTACATGTTATATTTTTAACACCTGTAGCTAAAACATTTAAACAAAATGATGCAAAAAGATTGGCAAAAAAAGAACACATAGCTTTCGTGAGTGGAAGGTATGAAGGTATTGACGAGAGAGTAATAGAAAAGTATGCTGATGAAGTTTTTTCAATTGGTGATTATATATTGACAGGTGGTGAACTTGCTTCCTTAGTTGTCTGCGATGCAGTCAGTAGGAATATAAAAGGCGTATTAGGAAATAGTGATTCATTAAGTGTGGAAAGCTTTGAAACGCCACTTCTTGAAGCACCATCCTTTTCAAAACCAAACAATTTTAAAGAAATTGCAGTACCATCAGAATACTTAAAGGGAAATCATAGTAAAATTCGCTCACTAAAATTAGAGCTGTCTGAATGTAAGACGAAATTTTTCAGGCCAGAGCAGCTTTTAAAGCATAGAACAAGGACATCTTATGAGAAATAAGTATATAGAAAACTTTGAAAAAGCACAATTAACTGAGAAAAATATTCCAGATTTTCGTGCTGGTGATACTGTTCGTTTAGCAGTTACAATTAAAGAGGGTGACAAATCTCGTATTCAAGCATACGAAGGTGTATGTATTGCAAAGCGTGGTCAAGGTACTGGAGAAACAATTACAGTACGCAAAATTGGAGCAAATGGTGTTGGTATTGAAAGAATATTCCCAACTTACTCTGATTCAATTGAAGAGATAAAAGTAATTCGTCGTGGTCGTGTTCGTCGTGCTAAATTATTTTACCTTCGTGATCTTGCTGGTAAAAAAGCTCGTATTAAAGAACTTAGAAGAAAATAATTCTTCTAAGTCACTTACTCCTAAAAATTTAAACCTTCTAACTCTAAGTAAACCACAAAAATCAACTATTTACAAAAAATATATTAACTAATATATCCAAGTGTTTTTAAATAAAAACATAAAAATAAGAATTTAAAAACTTCCCCCACCAATTAAGCGACAATTAAGCAACAACCCCCTATAATTCCCATCCACAAACAAAGAGACCTTGTTTAAAAGGCCTTAAGAGACTTCGAGTTGAAGTTTTAGGAAAGTTTG
>JALTUB010000069.1 GCA_027047745.1 Sulfurimonas sp. | reverse complement strand
TATATGTACTTATAGGTGTAGGTATCGGTGCTTTTATACATGGTTTTGTTCCAGCAGACTTTATCGCAAAATATGCTGGTGGTGATAGTTGGTACTCTGTACCTCTTGCAGTGATTTTAGGTATCCCAATGTACTCAAATGCAGCTGGTGTTATGCCACTTGTGGAAGTTCTTACAGATAAGGGAATGCTACTTGGAACTGCACTTAGTTTCATGATGGCGATTACTGCACTAAGTCTTCCAGAAGCTATGATACTTAAAAAGATACTTCATGTTAGACTTATAGGTATCTTTTTTGGGATAGTAGGTGTAGGGATTATTTGCATCGGGTATCTTTTTAACTATATTTTAAAATAAGAACATTTCTAAAGGAGAAAAAAGTGAGTATAAACAGAATAGTAAGAATAGTAGTAGGTTTAGCCCTAGTTTCGTATGGAGTATATAGTCAGATACCATGGTTTTATCTTGGAGTATTACCACTTATAACTGGTCTTGTAAACTGGTGTCCACTTGAGACAAAGATGGGTACTTGTGATCCAGCATCAGGATGTTGTGCAACTCCTGCAAAAAATGACAATGCTCAATCTTGTTGCATTCCAAACACAGATGAGACATCAAGCTTAGAGACTGCAAAAAAACAGCAAAATATTTCATGGTCATCTCCAAATGCAACTAAAATCGAGATTTTAGGAACTGGTTGTGCAAAATGTATAACTTTAGAAAAAATCGTAAAAGAAGTTGTATCTAAACTTGATGGGGATTATCAAGTCATAAAAGTAGATGATATAAATGACATCATGAGCTATAACATAGTTAGCACTCCAGGTCTTGTAATAGATGGAAGCGTAGTATCAACAGGAAAGGTACTTAGTGCTGATGAGATTAGAAAATTTATAGAAGAAAAAAAACACTCTAAGTGATGGAAGTTTTTCTTAATCATCTCTTAGAGTCTAACTCTATACTTGTCTTCTTAGGTGCATTTTTATCTGGTTCACTTACGGCAGCTGCTCCCTGCTCTCTTGTTTCAGTTCCTCTACTTGTTGGCTCATCTGTGGCACTAAACAAAGATTTGGATGGAAGAAAAAAAGTTTTTTACACTTATGTATTTACAGCTCTTTTTGCTCTTGGTGTTGCCCTTAGTTTTTCTATACTTGGATTTATAGTAGCAAAATTTGGTGGTTTTTTCTCCATCGCACCACTTTGGGCATACCTTATTGCTGGTGGTGTAAGTATCTTTATAGCACTTTATGCTTTTGGTATTTTTGGTGAAGTTGATAAGTCGGTTTTGATTAACAAACTAATCCCATACAGACTATTTGGTGGTTTTTTGATTGGTATCATTTTTGGTTTAGTAAGTACACCATGTGCTTCAGCTCCACTTTTTGCCATAATATCATTAGCTGGACAAAGTGGTTATATATACGCTTACTCACTCATATTTATGTTTGCACTAGGACATTCACTTTTACTACTTTTAGCAGGTGTATCCATAGGATTTGCACAAAAAATCACTTCAAATAAAAATATACAAACACTCTCAAACTACATAAACAAAGGTTTTGCTCTTATCTTACTTGCCTTTGGATTTTATTTTTTATATGACGCATATTTACAGCTATAGATTAGAATTTATAGCTATATTCAAACCCTCCAACTACATTAACTGAGTTATCTTCTTTGTAGTAAGAAGTTGGAATTTCATAAAAGAGTTTAAATTTATGTCGGTTATAGTAGATGCTTCCTGAAAAATGAACTAAAGCATTTAAAACATTTTTATGGACTGCGTAACCATTACTATTGGCTCTATCAAGTATGGCAGAATATGCCAAAGCGTTTGTTTCAACTCCTGCACTTGTTGACCAACCAAAACCATTTTTTAAGCTATCTGCATCAAGTAAGTTTGCTTCGCTTTTTAAGTAAGGATAGTGTGCGTTAAAATTTTGTTCATAATTTTGTCCTATGCGTATAGCAGTCCCTGCAAAGGCAGAAGTATTAAAGTTCCCAAGTGTGACACCATAGTGATTAAACCAATCAGATTGTAAACTGTCGCCTACTTTTCCATGCCATGATTTCATACCATGTTGAAGTAAAAGGTTTAGCGTAAATCGTGTATTTAACTGCGTATCCCAGCCTTTAGGTTCTTCGTTACCTATTATTTTATGAAATGTTTTTTGGATAAATTCTGCACCAGAATATTTTCCCATAATCCCAGTTTCAATGCTATATTCATTAAAACTTTCACTATCCCATTCCAATAAAAAAGCTGATAAAGAGAGATGTCCAGCATAAGGTAAATCATTTTTTTGAGCAGTAGTGAGTTGTGTATTGTTTGGTGTAATAATGATTTGGTTAAGACTTAGTCCTGCATTGTGATGTTTTGAATCATCCATAGGAAGTGAGATACTATCTGCTAATGATAAAATCATATCAGTGTAAGCATTTTCATTTTCTTTACTTGTTT
>JALTUB010000068.1 GCA_027047745.1 Sulfurimonas sp. | reverse complement strand
AAAAGTATCTGTTGTCATGATAGCTTTTGCCGCGTTTGTATGCTCTTTTTTTGTCAAATCAAAAAGTTTTGCACCTTCTATAATCTTCTCTTTTGGTAGTCTTACACCAATCACACCTGTTGAACTCATGAGAGGATTTATAACATTCTTTGGTAGTGTTGCTAAAATCTCATCAATATCCTCAACACCTGCCTCTCCTGTGATAGCATTTGCATTTTTAGAGTTTATAAGCACAAAGTTTGTTTTAAAATCACCCTTTGATTTAAAATGCACGATAGGTGCTGCTGCCATTTTGTTTGTTGTAAAAACAGAAGCTATCTCACACTCTACTTCGCTATAAATAAACGCCATATCTCTTGCCCCATTTGGCTTTAGACCTGCACTTACACCATCTGCATAAAAACCATTTGCTGCAGTTACCCCAGCACTTGTTTGAACTATCTTATACAAATTTAATCTCCTTAGGTTTTTCTCTTTTTCTTATGATACCTTTAGTTATATTTATACCATCTTGAGTACCAATAACTAACAATTTACACTCACTCGTTACTAAAACATCACCCTTTGGCATACTTAAGAACTTACCATCTTTTTTAGTTATTCCAACTACTGAACAGTTTGATATTTCTCTTATATGTGTCTCTTTGAGTTTTTTAAGGACTGCCCAACTATACTTTGGCACATCTATCTCTTGCATATCTAAAGGATTATCACTCTTATATAAAAACTCTTCTAGCAGGTTTTCCATATCTGGTCTTGCTGCCATTGCACTTATTCTCTGAGCTGTGATTTTTGTAGGTGAAACAACTGTATCTGCACCAAGTTTTTTTAGTTTCTCAACATCACTCATGCCCTCTGCCGCAGAAATTACATAGTAAGGTCGAGGAAGGTCATGCTCTTTTTCAAAAAGTCTAACAGAAGCTATTAGAGCAATATTATCAGCAATAGAGTCAGAAAGTGTTATCAAACCTTTTGCAGAAGAGAGATGAGCTTTAAGCATTGAGAGTTCTGCATGAGGTTCAGCTTGTAAATAGTATGGGTACTTATGTTCAATAGCCCAATCATGAAGCTCACCTCTAGGGTCTATCACAACAAACGGAATATGATTTTTACGAAGTTGTTTTGTTACTTCCATCGTATAATCATTATGATAACAAACAACAAAATGCTTTTTTAGTCTTGCAACTTTATACAACATTCTTCGCTCCTTTAGTATAGTAACTATATTGCCCCTGTTTAACTCACTCACTAAGATACCAATAGCACTAGAAAAAACAGCAAAACCAGCTATGATAAGTGTTATGGTAAAAATTCTTCCAGCAGAAGATATAGGTGCAATCTCACCAAAACCAACGGTTGTAAAAGTAATACCTGTTTGATAAATCGCATCTATGATGCTAAAATCATCAATGATGACATAACCTAAAGTTCCAACTAGCATAGTTAAAACAGTTAAAATAAGTGGTAAACGGAAAGCTTTTAAGTGTGGGTATATCGTAGGTAGAAGTTCTACATCGGGTTTGGGAGTAACCTCCCAATTAAGAAATTTACGAATCTTTTCTAAGAGATTCAACTCAATTTCCTTATTCTTTACGAATTTTTCTTAAGTGTGCGTAATTCTCTTGCAGAAATCTTAATTTTCTTAGTTGTACCATCTTCTAATGTAATACGAACTGTTCTTAGGTTTAATAAAAAACGACGCTTAGTTCTGTTTTTTGCATGAGAAACATTGTTCCCACTCATAGGGCCTTTGCCACTAATAGCACATCTTCTTGCCATCTTGGTATCCTTGAATCTATTTTTAAAGTTGCGAATTGTAGCAAATTAAAGCAAAACTTCAACTTAAGCCGATTTATTTTATCAAATATGTAACACTTTATATTGATTTTATAATTATAAAGATAAAATGAAAGCAATTATAATAAGTAAAAGAAGTCAGATTTGATAACAAAAGAAATAATCGATAATTTCATAGAAAAAGTTCCTCCTTCACCAAAAGTTTTAAAAGTTACTTTAATGCTTTTAGAACAAGGTGAACTCATAAAAGCAGCTCAGATTGCAAAAGAAGATTTAGCTTTAAGTGCTTATCTTAAAAACTTAGTAAATAAACCGATTTACGGTTTTAAAAACCAAGTAGATGACATCTCTCAAATATTTGGGATACTGGGTGTTTCATCCTCTCAACAAGCTGTTTATAACTATATGATCTCTTTACTATCACCAAACAAGTGGAAACTATTTTCTTTAAACAAAACATCATTTCACAACCTTCAAGCTGATTTATCTGTAAACTGGAAAAAAATATTAGACTTTTTAAATATAAAAGATAAAGACATTGAGAGTTCTATCTCTTTATTACCTGCTAGTATTATTGTTTCAGAAGCACTTTTTAATGAAAAGATAGAAGATGTAAACCTACTAAGAAGTGTTAGCGATATTGACTTAAATACTATCTTACAAAGATTGTGCGAGGTTGACCTGTTTGATATTTGTGAACTTATTGCAAAAAAATGGGAGATGAATGAGAGTATCATTGCTATAGTTCAAGCATCTTCAGGTGTTAAACCATCGCTTGATGAAAACCTAAATACATTAGGAAAATGGATGCACCTTCTACTATTTTTCACTCTCTCAAAGCCAAATTTTATACAAGCAGGTCTTAATGATTTTATTGACTTTCAAGTTGAGTATGTTCAAGATATATATGATGACTTTTCAAAAGTAATAGAGATAGAGAGCCAATCATGAGAGCAGTTGTAAAAAAAGGTATTGGCATCTTTAGCCCTCAAGGTTTTTTAGATGGGAACAATAGTGCGAGTCTGTTAAGTATAGAGGATATTGAAGCTACTGCAAAACTTAATGTTGATATGATTTTAGTCTCACTTAGAAAAGTTATCTTTTTTAACCGTAATGGTCTAGATACTTTTATAAAAATGTTTGCAAAAGTAAGGGCTAAACACTCTATCACAGTTGGCTTTTGTGATTATGATGAAAAAAAGTTTAATGCTATTGTAAAATTCTACAAAAAAGAGCTAAATTTTTCTCTGTTTAGATCTCAAGAAATTGCCTTTTTATTTTCAGCAAGTTATAAAAACCAAAATAAAAATGTTCTCCTTTATAGTGATGACAAATCTCAATCAGCAGCTATGGCAATAGAGCTTCATGACCATGGACACAATCCTATAATCGCTCAAACTGAAGAAGAATTTAACAAAAAATCAAAAGATGATAGTACCTATGATGTTATTATCGACAGCACTTATATCGGACAGATGGGGCAAAGTGTTGCAACGAGAGTTACTGGGAATGCGATTATTTATACCGTTTCCTCTTTTTTAGATGCAAATATAGGGAATACTTTTAACATTGCTTATCATAACAACTCTTTAAATGTTGGTTTTAGACTCTTTATATTTGATGCTTTTAAAGTTGTTAGTATGAATGTTCATGCACTAAATTTCTTTTCAAAACTAGCTTCTTCTGGTGCAGAGTACAATGCAACTATCTGTTTTGTAGGACTTACATTTGAGAAAACACCTATCGCTTTTAAAGAGACTCTTGAAGATTCTGGCATCATGTTTTTTGAGCAGATGGATGATATTTTAAAAAATAAAGAACTGCTTGATGAACTTGGTGCGAGTAGTGCTTCAGCTGCTAATAACAAGCGTGTTATTAACAAAAACATAGTTTCAGAACTTCCAAATTTTATCGAAGCTGCTGTAAATACTATTGAGATGATGACTAACTCTAAGGCTGTAAAAGATGCTGCTAAAGTGGATGAAATAGTAATTGATGGCGACATTGAGAATAAAATAGCAAGTTCTATAGGTTTTTATGGTGATATTGATGGCATGGTTATACTTGTATTTCCTATAGATATTGCTAAAAAAGCTTGTGAGTTACTTATCGGAGAAGAGACTGATGATACAGAAATGATACTCGATACACTTGCAGAATTAGTAAATATAGTTGGGGGTAAGATAAAATCGCTTCTTTTTGAAGGAGGTATTAGTGTTGATATTACGCTACCAAGAACTTACAAGGCTATAAACTCTCTACTTGATGTTGTTGGAGACAAAAAAGGTGTTCAAGTTGACCTATCTTTTGAAAATGATAAATTTCTATTTTTCTTAACAAGATAAGCACTTAATATTTTTTTGATATAATTCGCATATTAAAAATGAGGAAATATAATGATAAAAGTAGCTCCTAGTGTCTTATCGGCTGACTTTGGAAACCTTGCCAGAGATGTAGAAGAGATATGTGATGCCGAGTGTGATTTTGTTCATGTAGATGTGATGGATGGGCATTTTGTACCAAATCTAACAATAGGACCTGTTGTTGTATCAGCCATAGCAAAAGTTGCTACAAAACCTCTTGATATTCACCTTATGGTAGAAAACAATTCGTTTTTTGTTGAACTTTTTGCTCCACTCAAACCAGAATATATATCTTTTCATATAGAAGAGGAGAAGCATCCTCATAGACTTATACAAAAGATTCGCTCCCTTGGCATAAAACCTGCCATAGTTTTAAATCCTCATACTCCACCCGAGAGTGTTGAGTTTTTACTAAAAGATCTTGATATGGTTTTGCTTATGAGTGTAAACCCTGGATTTGGTGGGCAAACTTTTATAGACTCTGTGATACCAAAAGCAAAAAGACTTAATGACATGAGAAATGAGATAAATCCAAACTGCCTAATAGAAGTAGATGGTGGCGTAAGTGATAAAAATATACATGCTCTTAAAGAAGTCGGAGTAGATGTTGTTGTTGCTGGTAGTTATGTTTTTAAACATGAAGATAGACAAAAAGCTATAAAAAGCTTACAAATCTAATGAGAATAAAAATTTGTGGTATAACTAGCTATAAAGATGCAATGATAGCTATAAACACAGGAGCAGATGCCCTTGGTTTTGTGTTTTATGAAAAATCTCCACGATATATAACTCCTCAAAAAGCTAAAGAGATAATATCTTCACTTCCTCCTTTTATAGAAAAAGTTGCTCTTTTCGTTAATGAAGATGCTAAAACTATAGATAAAACCTGTCATGAAGTTGGAGCGACTTTAGCACAACTTCATTTTGAAGTTTCAGATGAATTTTCTGCTTCACTTAAAACACCACATATAAAAGTAATCAGAGCAAAAAAAGCTGATGATATTTTAAAATACTCTCATGAGTACAGACTTATTGACGCATATTGTGATGTCTTTGGTGGTTCAGGTAAACGCATAAATATTGAATGGTTTAAAGAGATTGATTGTTCAAAAATAATTCTTGCAGGTGGTCTTACTCCTGATAATGTAAATGCTTTAAAAGAGTATGGATTTTATGGTGTTGATGTAAGTAGTGGCGTAGAAAAAGAACTCAGGATAAAAGATGAGAAAAAAGTTAAAGAATTTATATTAAATGCTAAGTAAAAATTTTGTTCTCAATAAAAAAAGTATCTCTTTACTCTCGACTAGAGGACTCCCTCTTCCACTCATAAAATCACAAATAGACAATAGTATAGACTCTTTTTTAGCCTTAACCTATGCTCAAGGTTTAGATATTATCAGAAAAAAAGGTCTTTACTATTTCAACACAAAATTTATGCCTATAGAAGATGCTGAGTATTGTATTGTAGATATTGAGGCAAATGGCTCAAATCTTGAAAAACATCAAATCATAGAAATAGCAGCCATCAAGGTCAAAAATTCAAAAATCATTGATAGATATGAATCACTTGTTTTTGTAAAAGAGATAAATCCAATAATAGTAGAACTCACAGGTATATCTGCCCAAGACACTATAGATGCACCTGAGCTAAGTAGTGTTTTGATGGAGTTTAAACTGTTTTTAGGAGATGCGATTTTTGTTGCTCATGATGTAAAGTTTGACTATAACTATATCTCTGATAGTATGAAAATATGTGGTCTTGAACCTCTGCTTAACAGAAGTATTTGCTCTCTTGGACTTGCACAGAGGACTATAGTATCATATAAATACTCTATCTCTTATCTAAACGAGGCATTTAACTTCAATCCAAATGCAACACATCACAGAGCTATGAGTGATGTCATGACAACTTATGGTCTCTTTTTAGAGTCTTTGGAAAATTGTAAAGAGAGTTTAAATAATGTAGAGGACTTGATAAAATTTTCTAAAGAGGGGAAAAGGTTAAAAAGACCTAAGATTGATCCATTTCTTGAAGAAGAAATGAAAAAGAAGTAAGTTTATTTACTTAGTTCTTCTTCTGAAAAAGCACCTGGAGCAGTTAGTTTTGCATACCTTGCACTCATTCTATCATCTAAACTCATATCTTTAAGAGTAGTTATGTTACTGATGATATACTCTTTTAAAACTTTTGCTGAACTATCTTTATCACGATGAGCACCAATCAATGGCTCATTTATAACATCATCTATAAGCTTTAACTCTAAAAGATCAGCACTTGTAATTTTCAAAGCATTAGTTGCTGTTTCAACTTTTTTAGGGTCATTCCATAAAATAGCGGCACACCCTTCTGGAGAAATAATACTAAAAATAGAGTATCTCATCATAGCAAATTTATCTGCAACACCAATAGCTAAAGCACCACCAGAACCACCTTCACCTATAACTATAGAGATGGTAGGAACTTTAAGTTCAGCAAATTCTAAAAGGTTTCTTGCGATCGCTTCACTTTGATTTCTCTCTTCTGCACCAATTCCTGGATATGCACCTGGAGTATCCACTAGCATAACGATAGGAATGTTAAACTTTTCTGCCATTTTAGCTGCACGAAGTGCTTTTCTATAACCTTCAGGATGAGGCATACCAAAGTTTCGCTTTATCTTATTTTTAGTACCACGACCCTTTTGTTCACCGATAACCATAACTTTTTCATCGCCAATATATCCCATATAACAAAGGATAGCAGCATCATCACTAAAGTGTCTATCTCCATGAATCTCATATTTATCATGCATAATAAGATTGATATAATCTAAAGAATAAGGACGATCCAAGTGTCGTGCCAATTGAAGCTTTTGAAAATCTGTTAAATTAGTGTAGATTTTAGATACTGCTTTATCTAAGTTTGCAGTCAACTCTTTTACTGCACCCTCATCATGACGAACTTGTGCAGAAATAATGTCTTCTTGAATAAATTTGATTTTATATTCAAAGTCTAAGTAAGTAGCCAAATCAGATCCTTATCTACTAGATTTTTTTGAAGATTATAACGCCATTAGTTCCACCAAAACCAAAAGAGTTACTCATAACATAGTTCAAATCAGCTTTTCTAACACCTTCAGTTACATAATCTAAATCACAATTTTCATCAGGAGTTTCATAGTTGATAGTTGGAGGGATAACACCATCTCTCATAGCCATCAAACAAGTTACTGCTTCTATACCACCTGCAGCACCAAGGCAGTGACCTATCTGACCTTTAATAGAACTCATAGGAGGACAATTCTCTTTACCACCAAGTAAGTTTTTCAAAGCGATTGTTTCATTTTTATCATTGATAGCTGTACTTGTTCCATGTGCATTCACATAGTCAAGTTTTGGCTCACCTGCCATTTTATAAGCAGCTTTCATAGCACGAAGAGGACCATCAAGAGATGGTGTTGTGATATGACTTGCATCACCACTTTCACCAAAGCCAACTACTTCACCATAGATTCTAGCTCCACGAGCAACTGCCACTTCATACTCTTCAAGTACAAGAGCAGCAGCTCCTTCACCCATAACAAAACCATCACGGTCTGCGTCAAAAGGACGAGAAGAGTGTTTTGGGTCATCATTTCTTGTTGAAAGGGCTTTCATAGCAGCAAAGCCACCAACACCAGCACCAGTAATAGCAGATTCAGCACTTACAACAAGCATTCTCTCTGCACCATTACACATGATAGTTTTACAAGCATCACTCACTGAGTGTGTTCCAGCAGCACAAGCAGTTACGCTTGAAGTGTTTGGACCCTTAGTTCCATGTGCTATTGAAACAAATCCACCTAGCATATTTACTAAAGCACCAGGGATAAAGAAAGGGCTTATTCTTCTAGGTCCACGAGTTTCGATAATAACAGAGTTCTTTTCAATAGCAGGAAGTCCACCAATACCAGAAGCTGCACTTACTCCAAATCTTTCATAATCTATATCAGCATCACCGAAGTTGGCATCTTCCATAGCTTCTTTAGCAGCTTTTAAACCAAGATGAATAAATCTATCTGCTTTTTTTACCTCTTTTGGAGCCATAACAGTAGTTGGATCAAAATCTTTTACTTCACCAGCAATCTTTACACTGTATTTTTCTGGATCAAAGATAGTAATTGTGTCTATCCCACACTCTCCATCACAAATTGCTTTAAAAGAACTCTCTTTATCATTACCAACAGAGTTTATCATTCCAATACCAGTTACTACTACTCTTCTCATTTGTTATTCTCCATAAAATATAAAATACTTTTAACAATTAACGACTATTAACTATAAAAAGTATTTATCAGACCCCTAAAAAGAGGTCTAGTTTAAGACAAATGTCCGACTTATTTACTCTCTACATAAGCTACTACATCAGCTACAGTAGCAATCTTTTCAGCTTCATCATCTGGAATCTCGATGTCAAATTTTTCTTCAAGAGCCATTACTAATTCAACAACATCTAGGCTATCTGCACCTAAATCTTCTACGAACTTCGCATCTTCTTTTACTTCATTAGCGTCTACGCTTAACTGTTCTACAACTACTTCTTTAATATCATCTATTAGTGCCATTATAGCTCCTGTGTTTAAGTTTAAAATCTCAAAATTATATCATACATATCTTAAATAATTGAATAATTATAAAAAATTATGCCATATTCATCCCACCATTTACTTTTAGTGTCTCACCTGTTATATAACTAGCGTGGTCTGAGAGTAAAAAAGCAGTAGCTTCTGCTATCTCTCTTGGCTCACCCATTCTATTCATAGGAATTTTAGAATTTATACCAGCTTTTACATCATCGCTTAAAACATTTGTCATTTCTGTTGCGATAAATCCAGGTGTAACACTATTATATCTTATGCCACTAGTTGCAGCTTCAATGGCAAAACTTTTTGTCATGGCAATAACACCACCCTTACTAGCTGTGTAATTTGTTTGCCCTGCATTTCCTGTTTCTCCAACTATAGAAGCGATATTTACAACAGCACCAAACTTTTTCTTTCTTGCTGCTTTAAAAAATTCACGACTTCCTATAAATGTAGAAGTTAGATTTGCATTGATAACAGACATAAAATCTTCTGTTTTCATACGAAGAGCAAGTTTATCATTTGTTATCCCTGCATTATTAACAAGGTAAGACAACTCTCCATCACTAGCTATTATAGTCTTTATCGCATCAACAAAGGCAGCTTCATCACTAACATCAAAACCGATTACAGCTGCTCTGCCACCATTTGCTTCAATCTCATCTTTTATAGAGTCAGCCTCTACTGCACCACTTCTATAGTTTATCCATACTTTCAAACCAAACGATGCTAAAGTTTTTACAATCTCTGCACCAATTCCACGACTTGAACCTGTTACTAAAACATTTTTACCACTAAATTTCATATATTTCTCCATTTTAAATTTTAAGAGCACCTAGGTGCGAGAGCCTTCTACAATAGACTATGATCCATCTCAGATGGAATCTCTAAACCCATTAGTTTTAAAACTGTAGGTGCGATATTGTTCAAACCACCAGTTTCAACCTTAGTTACACCATCTGCATCTACAAAACACCAGACTTTTCCTACAGTATGATTTGTAAGTGTGTTACCCTCGTCATCTTTCATCTCTTCACAATTTCCATGATCTGAAGTTAGAACAAAAGCATAATCTTCATCTTTTGCCTTTTGCCATATCTTACCTAGTTGCTCATCTACAGCACTTACAGCTTTTTTTGCAGCTTCAAAATCCCCAGTATGACCAACCATATCTCCATTTGCAAAGTTTACCACTATAAAGTCATAATTCTCATCCATAGCACTAAGAACTGCTTTGCCAACAGATTCACAATTCATTTCAGGTTGCATATCGTATGTTTTTACATCAGGAGAAGGGATTAAAACTCTAGTTTCATTACTATATGGTTCATCTATCCCTCCATTTAAGAAGAAAGTAACATGTGCATATTTTTCTGTCTCTGCAGTATGAAGTTGTTTTAGCCCTGCATTTGATATAACCTCAGCTAAAGTATTTTTTGGTGTATCTTTTTTAAAAAGTACAGGATATGTAAAACTTTTATCATACTCTGTAATAGTTGCAAGATTTACTCTAATATGATTTGTAGAAAAACCATTAAAATCCTCAGAGCCAATAGCACTAACCATCTCTCTCATTCTATCACTTCTAAAGTTGATAGTCAAAACGCTATCCCCCTCTTTTACTCCATCATAATCATCAAATGCAACAGGTTCTATAAACTCATCTGTTTCACCAATCGAGTAAGAGTGACCAATATATCCAGCTGGGTTAAAATCTGCTTTTGGTTTTGCATTTACTATAGCATCAAAACCTCGCTCTACTCTCTCCCATCTATTATCTCTATCCATAGAGTAAAAACGACCAGAAATTGTGGCGATTTTTACATTTTCACTACAATGTTCTTCTACTATCTTCAAATATTTTTGTGCAGAAGTTGGAGAAACATCTCTTCCATCAGTAATAAGATGAAGAAAGACTTCTTTTCCTTGTTTTGATGCTATATCTGCAATCCCCATAAAATGATCAATATGAGAGTGAACACCACCATCACTCATGAGACCTATAAGATGTAATCTATCAGAAGCATTTAAAATGTTTTGTAACTCTTTATTTTTTTCAAGTGTATGCTCGGATAAGGCTAAAGATATTTTAACTAGATCTTGATATAAAACCCTGCCACTACCAATACTCATATGCCCTACTTCAGAGTTTCCCATCTGCCCCTCAGGCAAACCTACACTAAGTCCAGAAGTGTCTATCAAAGAGTGAGGAACGGTTAAAAAGAGTTTATCGTATGTTGGTTTACTTGCATTATAAAAAGAATTAAACTCTCTCTTAGCAGAGTAACCGATACCATCTGTGATAACTAATATTGCTTTTTTATTCAAACTTTTTACTTCCTAGATATTTATTTGCAAAAAGTATACAATAAATTTAATAATGACCATTATGATATAATCACACTTTATTATTAATAATTTTATAGGATATACATTGCTTTATTTTCTTCACGAATATTTTAACATAAACATACTTGGATATATTACTATTAGAGCTGGTATATCATTTTTTATCGCTTTATTTTTAACTCTTTACCTACTTCCAAAGTTTATAAGATGGGCACAAAAAACTTCAAGTGTACAACCCATAAACAAATGGGCGCCAGAGCGACATAAAGAAAAAGTATCTACACCAACCATGGGTGGGATTATATTTATCGGCTCAACAATTTTTGCCTCACTGCTAACTATAAAATTTACTAACCTTTATGCTCTCGGTGCTTTACTAACTCTATTTTTATTTTCACTAATTGGTTTTCAAGATGATTATGCAAAAATCAAAAAAAACGAAAATTTGGCTGGACTGAAAGCTAGAACTAAACTAGCTCTACAAATAATTTCAGCACTTCTTGTTTCAGGTTTTTTATATTTCTTTGCAGATTTTAACACTGATTTATATATTCCTTTTATAAAAACACCTCTTTTTGATATGGGTATTTTTTCCATAATTTTATGGGTACTTGTCATCATAGCGACATCAAATGCAGTAAACTTAACAGATGGGCTTGATGGACTTGCAACAGTTCCTTCAATCGTCGCACTTTCAACTTTTTCAATTATCATATACATTATAGGAAATATAAAGCTAAGTTCTTATCTTCTCATGCCAAATATTCAAATAGGCGAAGTAGTTATTATTGCAAGTGCTCTTATTGGAGCTTTGAGTGGATTTTTATGGTTTAACTGCCATCCTGCTGAAGTTTTTATGGGAGATAGTGGCTCGTTGACTATTGGTGCATTTTTAGGTTACCTTGCAATCATATCTAAAAGTGAAATCCTACTACTTCTTATAGGTTCTATCTTTGTTATAGAAACACTCTCTGTAATCTTACAAGTTGGAAGTTATAAACTTCGTAAAAAAAGAGTCTTTTTAATGGCACCAATCCACCATCATTTTGAGATGAAACAGTGGGCTGAAAACAAAATTATTGTAAGATTTTGGATTATTGCTGTTCTCTCAAATATTATTGCACTTATCAGTTTAAAAATAAGATAATGTTTGAGACAGCATACTACAATAATTGGTCGATTCCATTAAAATAAGTGCCATAAGCTAACTTTCAGTACATACAAGCTATAATTTCGCTCTTTAAAAGATGGCCAATTAGCTCAGTCGGTAGAGCAACTGACTGAAAATCAGTGTGTCCTTGGTTCGATTCCGAGATTGGCCACCACCTTTTAAAGATTTTTATATTACAACATTTACCGTGGCCAATTAGCTCAGTCGGTAGAGCAACTGACTGAAAATCAGTGTGTCCTTGGTTCGATTCCGAGATTGGCCACCACTTTCATAACTCTTTTTCCTTTATACTTCGTTGTCGATTAACTCACGAACAGAAGTTCGCTTCGTTTATCTTCGCCTTGCCTAAAGAAAAAATAGTTTATGAAAGAAACTTATAAAAAATTTGCTATAATTCATTTTATGGGGACGACTTGGCTTCGACTGGAGCTGATAGTCTATGATTGCATGTCGGACTGAGCAACTCCGTTACACGGCTCACAATTGCTTAAACGCAAACAACACAAATTATCGCCCAGCTTACGCAGTAGCGTAAGTCTTACCCCCTCGTAACGAGGACGGGCTGCTTCACCTATGGACTCTGGATAAGTAGGACTTGAAGTATAACCCCTATGCAGATATATATAAAGTCTGTCTCAGCTTTATACAAATCCTTGAGGCTCGTTTTGTGTAGCTTTGCAAGTTGTGTGAAGCAAAATTAAACATTAACAACTTCTCTAAGCATGTAGAAGTCATAGATAGTTAGTTTTAGGACTGCGGTTCGATCCCGCACGTCTCCACCAATAAATAAACTCATACAATCACTTATCCATAGAAATTTTTACCTTTATATGCTACAATATTTCATGACAAATTCCAAATTGCTTGAACAGTTTCGTTCATTTTATTTTCGTAATTATCCTGATGATATGGAGACTCAGATCTCTTACTTTGCAGTTTTTGGAGGGCTTGGATGGGATATTGATACCACAAAACCTATCTCAACACTTATCAAAACAATCATCCTAGATAATTATGATGCCTTACATGAAAAGATGCAAGGCATAGGATTTCACACAAGGTACTTTTTTCCCATCCCTTTGTTCGATTTTGGTACTACTTTATAGCCCCACAAACAAAAAACATAAAAGCTGGAGATTTTGAACAAGTTCTTAAAAACTTCAATGATAAACAGAGTAACTATACAAGCTTAGTTTTTGAGGAACTCTCTGAAATTTTACTAAACTACAATCTTAGAGATGACCAGATAGTAAGTTCAGGGAGTTATTGGGATGCTGATATAGAGATAGACATACTAACTATTACTGATAATGGTAAAATTTATGTTGGTGAATGTAAATGGACAAATCACAAAGTAAACAAAAAAGAGATAAACAAGCTAAAAGAAAAATGTGAAAAACTAAACCTAACACCGACTCAGATAATTTTCTTTTCCAAAAGAGGTTTTTCAAAAGAACTTATGAACATGAGAGGAAAAGAACTAGCACTATTTAGTGGTGATGATTTTGCAGCACTTGTAAAACCCACCTCAAAATAAGATTTGATCGAAAATTTTATCAACTAACAACTCTTAAGGCCGTATAAGCTTCTTGTAAAAGTTGAAATCTTTGCGTGTAGTGTTGCATCATGTGAGGAGTATCATTAAATATCTTATCTGGATGATAAACTTTCACTAGTTTTTTGTAAGACTTTTTAAGGGCATCTTGAGAAGCTCCAACAGGACACTCTAAAACAGTATAATAGTGAAGATTTTCATCAAGTTCATCCTCTTTACACAAGTCACCAAAACTAAAGTTTGCAAAGTCACTATAAAGTTTTGACATAAAATGATTATCATAGGTATATTGTATCTGATAATGTAAAATATGCCTTTTATTTAAAGCTCTCTCTAGTCTTGCTTTTGCTTTATAGTCTGAAACATCTATAACCAAAGATACATCAGTTCCTTTTTCTACATAAACCTCTAGTTGTGAACGCAAATAACTTACAACCCATGAGTTTGGGTAGTCCAAGGATATTAAAACAGTATTTTTATCATAAGCATACAGGTTTACTTTTACATTTTGTGGTTCAAGTTGTTCTTTTAGTTCAATTTTTATAGGTTGTGTTCCATATTTTAACATTGAACGAAGAAAAAATTGATGTGAAAATTCATTTTTTGAAGCATGATATTTACTAAGTTTTCTTAAAAATTCATCTCTAACTTCTGTCAAGTTATCATTTCTAAAAACTAACACTGCCTTAGGTAAAAACAGCATACCACGAGAGTGACGAGTTAAGAAATCTTTCATCCATGAACTATTTAAAGTCTCGAACCCTGTTGTTATAAGAATTAGATTGTTACGCAATACAATATTCATGACACAATCCTTAATTTTTATATCTTCATAAATTACTAAGCAATATTAATTCCAAGTTTATATAAGATTACTTACATATATTTTGAGTATAATTGCATTAATATTTTACTACCATTTACTAAGGATTTTATCTTGCACGAAAATATGAACGAAAAGTGTGCTGTTGTCGGAATATATGGCTGTGAGGATGCTTCTAAATTAGCTTATTTTTCGCTACACGCACTTCAACACCGTGGTCAAGAAGCTGCTGGAATAAGTTCTTCTGATGGAAAAAAGCTTCATACAATTAAAAAACGCGGACTTGTTATGCGTGTTTTTGATGAAGAAAAGCTACAAACACTAAGTGGCACAAGTGCTGTAGGACATACTCGATACTCAACTGCTGGTGATGATTCTATCTTAGATGCACAACCTGTTTTTGCTAGATATGACTTAGGTGAAATGGCGATTGTTCACAATGGAAACCTAACGAATGCAGATGAAGTTAGAAATGCACTTATAAAAAAAGGTGCAATTTTTCAAACTTTCATGGATACAGAAAATCTTATCCATCTTATTGCAAAAAGTTCAAAAGACAAACTTCTTGATAGGATTATTGATGCTGTTCAGAGGATAGAGGGTGCTTTTTCCCTTGTGTTTTTAAGTAGAACAAAAATGTTTGCTATGCGTGATCGTTTTGGTTTTCGTCCTTTAAGCTTAGGTCGTTTACCAAATGGTGGTTATATTGTAGCAAGTGAGACTTGTGCCTTTGACCTTGTTAGTGCTACATTCATAAGAGATGTTGAGCCAGGTGAGCTTTTGATTTTTGAAGAGGGCAAAGAACCTATTAGTATTAAAGTTTATGAACCAACACCTAAACATTGTATTTTTGAGTATGTATATTTTGCTCGTCCAGATTCATCAGTTTTTGGTCAGTCAGTTTATAAAACTAGAAAAAACATGGGTCAAGAACTTGCGAGAGTAAAACCAGTTGAAGCAGATGTAGTTATTCCTGTACCTGATGGTGGAGTTCCTGCTGCTATTGGTTACGCTCAAGAGAGTGGTATTCCTTATGAGATGGGTATCATGAGAAATCATTACATCGGTAGAACTTTTATAGAACCAACTCAAGAGATGCGTGATTTGAAAGTAAAAATGAAACTCTCACCTATGATTGAAATCATAAAAGATAAAATAGTAATCGTTGTTGATGATTCTATAGTTCGTGGAACAACATCAAGAAGAATTATAAGAATGCTTAAAGAAGCAGGAGCAAAAGAGGTACATATGCGTATCTCTTCACCACCTACAACAGACCCTTGTTTTTATGGTGTTGATACTCCAAGTAAAGATAAACTCATCGCTGCAAATAAAACAAATCAAGAGATTTGTGACTATATTGAAGCTGATTCATTAGCATACTTGGATGAAAAATCACTTCTTAGAAGCGTTAACTCCTCCATAGAGGAAGAGAAGTATTGTACTGCTTGTTTTACAGGTAAGTATATAGTTTAATAAAATAGAATCTATTTTATTCTTGTTCTTGCAAAGAACAAAGCTTTAGTGAGAGGAATTTTTCTTGAGCTTTGCTTAAGAAAAAGGAGAATTATAATTGAAACAGATTTATACTTATGGTAGCTATTTAAAAGATAAATTTGGTGTCAAAGTTTACAAAGTTGGCATAAATGTATCTGGTTTTACTTGTCCAAATATAGATGGCACAGTAGCTAAAGGTGGCTGTACTTTTTGTGAAAATGACTCTTTTTCAGCAAGTACCGATGAAGTTCAAGAACTCAAAGGTTTTCACTTAAATTTAGACTCAACAGAAAATCCTTTTTTAGATAAACAGTTAGAACAACTTAAATTTCAGTTTGAAGCTATATCTAAACGACAAGCTAAAGAGTATGGGGCTAAGAAATTTCTTGTTTATTTCCAATCTTTTACTAACACTTATGCTCCATTTGACACGCTTAAAGCTCTTTATGAAAAAGCCCTATCATTTGATAGCGTTATAGGTCTTAGCATAGGAACTCGTTCTGATAGTATCACGCGAGAGACTCTTGATTATCTTTCTACTCTTGCAAAAGATAAAGAGATATGGATAGAGTTTGGGATTCAATCAGTTTATGATGAAACACTTATAAAAATAAATCGTGGTCATGATAGTGCTAATGTAAAAGAGTGGATATTAAAATCTAAAAAAGCTGGTCTAAATGTTTGTGGACATCTTATCTTTGGTTTACCTAATGAAACAGAGGATATGATGCTAGAGACATCTCGTGCAGCTTACTCTTGGGGTATAGACTCTGTTAAGTACCATCCTTTATATGTTGTTAAAAGAACAGCACTAGCAAATGAATTTAACCGTGGAGACTTTAAACCTATAAGTGAAGAGAAGTATCTTGATGTTTTACTAAAATCAATACAAATGAAGCCAGCAAATGTAAGTGTTCAAAGAGTAACTGCTGGAATCGATGATGATTCACTTCTCGCTCCATCTTGGTGTAGAAACAAAAACACTCAAATCAAATCTATAAATGCAGCTTTTAAAACTATAGGTCTTAAATATTAATGACCCCAAACTTTAGAAAATTGTGAAACACTTCTAAAATATGGTGGATAGTCAAAATAAACTCTAAATGCTCTAGCATTTCCAGGTTTTAAGTTTCTAGCTACCACAAACTCTTTAGTAATACTTTGTGGTTTTGTTTTTAGATTGTATCCACCTGTAAAAAAGCTAAAAAAACCACTTGGTTTATAAAAATTTACACCTTTTACATTACCAGTAGCATGACCTCTATTGACAAGCTTTATCTCAAAAGTAACTTTTCCAATCTCATAACTACCTGTATTCTTCACAATTCCAGTATAAACTATTTTCTCAATATTTATAAGTCTATGGTTATGCAGTTTATACAGTTTTACAACTTTCGTATATTTATCAACAACTATAACAGCAAACACAAGCATCAAAACACTTACAAGTGTTGTTGAGAAAACCATAGGTAAGATTAATTTTTGATTTTTTTGTTTAAAAGCTGAGACTATACCACCGATAAATAAAAAAAATATAACTGCCAATACTATGTAGTGCCAATAGTTAAATAGTGTCATTTACAACTCGCTTTTATACTAAGGTTATAATCTCTTTTGTAAGTAAAAGGCTCAACAATTATTTTAAATAATCTTACATCACCTTTAGCAATATTATCTTCTACAATCGACATATTCTTAAAGTTTTTAAATTTATATATATAATTTTTAAGAACATTTTTACTGACTTTATGAACATGAGCAGTAATAACACATCTTTTAAAATTAAATTTTGACTCATTTTTTAAACTACCTTTAACAACAATAGCAGGTGTAAATAACAATCTTTTTTGTGAGATAATAGTAACACTATTTTTAAAAAGGTATTTATGCATCTCTTTATAACCTATAGTTGGTCCAGCAAAGAGAATAACAAATGAAAGGAGTAAGATAAAGATAGACAAACCTAATCTTTTTCTCAAAACAATAGAGAGTATGATAAATAGTAAAAAAAGAGTTAAAACAGCACCAAAAAGAATATAATCATATATGATAAATCCATTTATAAAGGCAGTGATTTTCTCTTTCATACTAAACTATTAATCCTCTCTAGAATTTTTTTCTGCGATACCACTCATATCAAATCTACGAGCTAACTCCTGTTTTATTCTATCAGGAGAGACATTTTTCGCTGCAAGTGCTACAAGCATATGATAAGTCAAATCTGCAGCTTCATATACCATCTCTGCTTCGTCGTTATCTTTGTATGCAAAACAAAACTCACCTGACTCTTCAACAACTTTTTTCAAAATTGTATTATCACCTTTAGAAAAAAGTTTCGCTGTCCATGAAGTTTTAGGATCTGCTTGTTTTCTCTCTTGGATAGTATGATAAAGTGTATCTATAACACCATAAGCACTTTTAGTATCTACCTCAACTTTTGATGTCACTTCACCACTCTCTAGCTCTGTAAAGAAACATGAACGACGACCAGTATGACAAGCAACGCCCTCTTGTGTTACTTTTATGAGCAGAGTATCATTGTCACAATCAATGTTAAAAGAGTTAATAGCTTGCATATGCCCACTACTCTCCCCTTTTTTCCAGATTCTATGTTTTGAACGAGAAAAATAGTGTGCAATTTTTGTAGATAAAGACAACTCTAAAGCCTCTTTATCCATATAAGCCATCATCAAAACTTCACTGTTTTTTACATCTTGAACTATAACTGGCAAAAGGTCTATCTTTTCCCAGTCAATACGGTTTAAAGCTTCTTGCATATCTTAGTTAGCCGTAGTTCTTTTTCTAACATCTTTTGTATCAACCCAAATATTTGGAGTTGATCCACCAGGTGTTAAGAAGATTTTTGCATCTTTGTTTACTTTAAGTGCATCATTAAATCTACCTTGAACTTCTAGCTGTTTTAACTCTAAAAGTTTAGTTGTTAATGATTTTGCAATAAGAAGATTTGCTTTTGATTTTGCATCTGCTTCAATAGTTACAGCATCTGCCTTACCTTTTGCTTCTATCCTTGCTTGTTGTGCAACACCCTCAGCTTGAGCAGCTCTTTGAAGTGCTTCTTGTTTTGCTCTTTGTACTTGTTGCTGTGCTTTTTGAACCTCTTGTTTAGCTATCTGAACATTTTCAATTTGTTCTTTAACCTTTACAGGAAGAACAATATCACGAAGCTGTACAGATTGCAAAATTGCTGGTGAATTTTTCAAGCTTCTTACACTCTTTCTGATTCCATCTTCTATCTCTGTTGCTACTTTGTTTCTCATAGTAGGTAATGACTCTGCATCATATTTACCAACAACATTACGAACAACATCACGAACAACAGGGTTTATAATCTTATCTTCCCATGAAAATCCCCAGTTAGAGATAGTTTGTGCTGCAAATTTTGCATTTAATCTATATTGAACAGTTAATTCTATCGAAACTGGTAAACCTCGCTTATCAAGAACTGTAATAGCAGGTTTTTTTACTATTCCAGCACTTACACTATTTGATTCCGTGCGAGATACATAGTTAATTATACGAACTTTTGTATCAACAGAATATACTTTTTGAATAACTGGAATAATAAAGTGTAAACCTGGTAAAAGAGATTGATCTTGATACCTACCATTAGTACTTAATATCCCCCTTTCTCCCTCTTCAACGATAGTAAAAGGTTTTGCTAACACTAAAATAATAACCACTGCAATAAGAAAATAAATAAATCCTGATTTTTTACCAAAACTAAAATCTATATTTGGCATTTGAGGACCTTTTGGACCTCCACTGTTACCACCGTTTCCACCTGTAGACTTATTGTTAAATCCACCACCTTCACTCTTCTTTTTGTTAAAGTAATCATTCATATCTGATGCCATTTTTATACTTCCTTTGATTTGTTTTTTAATCTATATAAGTTAAATAGTGTTCGTACTCTTTATTTCTACCGAACACAATATCAAAGTAAATACTCTGAATTTTTTGGGTTATCTTACCACGAGAACCACTACCAATATCTCTAGCATCAACATTTGCAACAGGTGTAATCTCTGCTGCAGTTCCCGTTAAAAATGCTTCATCAGCCACATATACCTCTTCACGAGTTATGCGACGACGAGTAACTTTTATACCCATATCTTCTGCCATCTCTATAACCATTTTTTGCGTGATAGATGCTAAAGCATTGTCACTTGGAGGAGTTATCAACTCACCATCTTTTATCATGAAAAATGCAGCTCCACTTGCTTCTGCCACATAACCTTGGTCATCTAAAAGCAAGGCTTCATCATATCCACAGTCAATAGCTTCAAACTTTGCCATTTGTGAGTTAAGATAGTTTGCTGTAGCTTTTGCTTTTCCCATATTTGAAGTATTTGCAGGTCTTGTCATAGAAACTATTTTAAGTTTTATGCCTTTTCTCATACCCTCTTCACCGAGATACGCACCCCACTCCCAAGCAGCAACTGCAGTCTCAACTGGAGCATCTTTATGATAAAGTCCCATAACACCATATCCTAAAAATGAAAAAGGTCTAAGGTAAACATTATCCCCTGTAAATTCATTTTTACGCACTAACTCTATCTGTGCTTGATTTAACTCTTCCACGCTATAAGGAATATTAATCATTGTCATTTTCGCTGATTCTAAAAGTCTTTTTGTGTGGTCATTTAGACGAAATATAGCATAACCCTTCTCAGTTTTGTATGCTTTTGTTCCTTCTATCACGCCGTTTCCGTAGTGTATAGTGTGTGTTAGTACATGTACCTTAGCATCTTCCCAAGCTACGAATTTTCCATTCATCCAAATATATTTGGCTGCGTCCATAAGTTCTCCAAATTTTATAATTATTGCCATTTTATCCAAATTGCTATTCATATTGCATTAACTCTAAGTTTTTTTAACTATAATTTCATCAAATATATATTATTTGAGGAGCTAAATTGTCAACTTTTACAGACTACAGAGATGTAAATCAACAAGAACTACAAAACGACATAGATGAGATAAAAAAAACTATTAAAGTAACAGAGGAAGATTTTCAACATCTTTTAAAACTAGAAAAATGGGGTAGATCTTCTACAATTTCTGGTTTTTCTATCATATCTTTAGTTGTAATCCTAAACTCATTTAACTCAGGTATTTCTGTTTTTGACTTTTGGTTCTTTGGTATAGTTGGAGCGTTTTTGGTTTCAGTTGGTAATGTCGCTAGATGGGCAAATGTTACTCACCCTATCCTTCATGGAGCTTATGATAAAGTGCCAAATATACCTTATAGATATACAAAAAAAGGTTTTGCTGCTGGAAACAGAAGATGGATAGATTGGCTTGACTGGATTAAACCTGATGCTTGGGCTTATGAGCATAACATCATGCACCATTATCATTTAGGTGAAATGGACGATCCTGATAATGTTGAAAAAAATCTTGAGTGGTTACACAAGATACAAATGCCTATGTTTTTCAAATATGCCATAATTTACATATTCGCTTCATTTTGGAAAATAGCTTACTATGCACCAAATACTCTTAGAATCTTAGAAAACAGAGAAAAACAAGGGACAGACAATCCAAGGTCAGACAAGTTTGAGTTCAATCCTCTAACAAAACGAGGTAAAGAGTTATGGTTACAATACTACCTTCCTTATGGACTTTTTCAGTTTGCTTTTTTACCACTTTTATTTTTACCATTTGGAATAAACGCTGTTCTTAGTGCTTTTGTACTTCTTGTTATAGCTGAACTTTTTGCAAACTTACACTCATTTTTAGTGATAGTTCCAAATCACTCAGCAGAAGACATTTATCAGTTTTCAACACCACATAAAACACAGGGTGAATACTATCTAAGACAGATTATGGGAAGTGTAAACTACAACACAGGAACAGACCTAATAGACTACTTACATGGCTTTTTAAACTATCAAATAGAACATCATCTTTTTCCAAATATGCCTCATAGCTACTATCAAAAAATGCAACCTATCATAAAAGAGATATGCAAAAAACACAACCTTGAGTATAGACAAGATTCTGTATTTAAAAGAATGTTAATGACTGTTGATTTAATGGTAGGAAAAACTAAACTTCTTACCATAGAAGGCATATAAAATATAAACTATTAATACTCTTTTAAAACATCATTTATCTGTATATATGCTTGTATAGGTGTTGTTTCAAAGTAGTCAATATTGTGTTTTTTAGCAAATTCTTTTGTCATCTTTTGTACTTTTAGTAGGTTAAAACGAGGTGCTTTTGGAAAAAGGTGATGCTCTATCTGTGTGTTTAGTCCACCATAAAACCAATGCACTAATAAACCACCTTTTAAAGAACGAGAAGTTCTCATCTGTAGTTCCATCCAAGAGAGTGATTCACTATCTTTTTTATCAATAACTTCACAACCTAAATGATTTGTGATAAAACCAAAAGCTAGCCATGGTGAAAGGGTCAAGTTTAATGTTAAAAAAACAACAATAGCATTAGAGAATGGTAAAAAGTAAAATATTGGTCCCCAAACTAATGGCCAATGCATCAACATGAGAGCTAATTCTCCCCATAACTTGCGTTTGATGGCAAAAGAGTAGGATTGTGCTATAAACGCAGGATACATAAAAAACATAGCTCCCCAAAAAACAAGGTATTTACTAGCTCTTAGCCAAGCTTTATTTCCTTTTTGTTTTTGAGTAAAAGCACCATCCATCGCCAAAATATCCTCGTCTTTTTCGGGTACATTACACCAAGTATGATGGTTAATATTGTGTTTAAAATCCCACCATGATGAAGAGTTTGACAAGATAAATGCAGAGAAAGGATAACTAATCAAAAAAGATAGAGATTTTTTTTTGAAATATTGTCTATGTAAAACATCATGAGACACAAAAACAGCACGAGTAAATATAATGCTCATAAAAAGACCGAGCATAATCGCCGCCAAAGTAGAAGGATAAAGAGAATTCCAATTAAATGCTATCCAGTAAACTACAAACATAGAGACAAATATAGCTATCATCTCTATCGTTCCTCGAACAGGAACTCTATCTAAAAGCCCAGCGGCACGAACTTCATTTTTTAATTCATCAAAGATATCAGGGTATTTTGCAAATGACATAAACTCACCTATATTAATTTGGTGTGATTATATCATTTATATCATAAAATTATGACTAGAAGTCTATTTGTGTTGTTAGCATATAAGATGTACTTTTAGGACTAGCAGTTCCCGTTGCATGGTCATTGTCATCAATAGTAACATTCGCTACCCATTCAACATTTGAATTTTGTCTCCAAGCTACACCACCAATATAAGTATTTTTAGCATATTTTTTTGCACCACTTACTACATCTGGTGTCCATTTATCAACTCTTGCAAATGCTTTGTACTGATGTTCTTCACCTATACGACCTTCAACATTGAATGAGTAACCACTACCTGAACCTTTAGAAGCTGCACCTGTTGCAGATGAATTGCTTGAGGTATCTGTTGAAGTTACATATTGCGCTGATGCTAAAAATGCTGGCATATTAAAGACTGTATGAAAACCATAAAAGTCTAAGTCATCATATTCGTTTGTTACGCTATTCAAAGAGTGTTTTTGATTTAATTGACCAAAGAAAGAAGCATCAAGATATGTATTTGTATCAGGATGGCCATGTGTTCCAAGTAAGTGACCTGTAAATCTCCATTCCAAGCTCATACCATTTGAAACTTGTGCAGAGTGATACCCTTCCCCATTGAAAATTCCATAATCAGCATCAAAATATTTTGTTCTCGTTTTTGCCATTACACCAAAATCAGCTGAACTTGAAATATGTGCAGAATTTCCATTTTCAATTAAAATTTCAGAGATACTTCTGAACATCCAAGAGTTATGCTCTTCATAATCATGCCAAGGACGGTGTGCCAAACCAATTTCTAATGATGTAACTGGTAAAACATTATGAAGGTTTAAGTACGCATATTTTGCACGAACAACCATACTACCATTTGTACTTGCTTTTAATGATGCTCCAGTACCATTAGCATTAAAACTATCAGTTTCTCTAGTTAAATCCATTGTAACACGATAATAAGATTTAGGGTCATCTAATAAATACGCTTTCAATTGAAAATATCCACGACGAATTTCAAAATCTTGAGTATCTTGTGTAGCTGCATTTGCATAATCAGTATATTTATACCCAATAAATGCTTGCCCATCAAATTTTAGTTTATCAGCATGAGAAAATACTGATGTATCAGTTTTAATCGCTGTGCGACCTTCACCTGCTTGAGTAAAAACTTGACCATTTTCATCTTGATATAATTTTGTAGCACCTGCATTTGCAGCTACTGTACCTAAAGTTAAAGCAACTAAGCTTGATAGAACGATTTTTTTCATTTTGTAATTTCCTTTTTGTTTGATGGCGAAAGTATAGAAACTCTTGATTACATAACGATTACAAAAGGAGTCTGCTTTTGTAACCATATTGTAATCTTCTTTTTCTATTATTAGGACATCAAGTCACAATAAAAAGGAGAAGTTATGGCAACTAAAAAAATGAGGGGAGTTATTTTAACAGCTTTAACTTTAGGAACAGTTGTTAACGCACAAACAGTAACAAATACAGAAGAAAAAATTTTAGATAGATTTCATTTCAAAGGCGATCTCAGATTACGCTATGAAAGTAAAGAGACTTACTATAAAGATGGAACTGACACTACAAACAAATATACTTATCACAACAGATATAGGTTACGACTAGTAGCAGCTGTTGATTTAGTGCAAAATCTAAAATTTGATATTGGTATGAGAAGTGGATATGCAAATCCAACTTCCGGTAATCAAACATTTCTAGATAATAAAGCTTTAAGTGATTACTTTTGGGAGTCATTGAGATTTAACATTTTAGATATTGCATATAAGAATGAAGACTCCACTCTAAAAGTTGGAAGACATCCCTATATGATATATAGACCAATCAAATCACAGCTTATTTGGGATAATGATATTTCATTCAATGGTGTAAGTTATAACTATGAGAATGACTCTCGTATCATTAATGCAGGTATCAATCAACCAACATATGCAGAACAGGTTAATGCTAAAAATACCATTAACCTCTTTTTTGCACAATATGTACAAAAAATTAAATTAGAAAATTCTCAATTAAATATAGGTACAGCTATTTATTACTACGATGGAGTTAAGGGAAACACACCTATTTATAACACCAACAAAGGTACAGGAATGGGTAATACTTTAGTAAATGGTGTATTTAAAAACAATTACAATATTTTAGAAGCATTTGGAGAACTCAAATTCAAAGATCTCTTTGGTAAACCGCTTGCAGTTGCTGCAGGGATGGCATATAACGCTGCAGCTAGTGATAAAAACTTTGGGTATGATTTAGCAGTCCAAATAGGTAAGGCGAAAAAAGTTCATGATTGGCAACTGAAATACTCTTATACTGATCTGCAAGCAGATGCAGTGTTAGGTGCGCATAGTGATTCGGATAATTTTGGTGGTGGTACTGCAGCTAAGGGACATGCTATAAGAGCAAAATATAAATTTGGCAAAAACACATACCTTGCTGGAGCATTCTTTTTTGATACACTTTTTGCAGGAAAAAAAGTTGGAAAGCCAGCAGCAGATTATGAGCGTGTTCAGTTAGATGTTATTATAAAGTTTTAACAAACAAATTTGTAATCTTTTTGTAACCAAACTGTTTTATACTTCCACAACTTAAATTTAAAAGGTGTAACAAATGACAAAATTACTTAAACTTGCTCTTGCAACTTCAGTTTTAGCTGGTGCTCTTTCGGCAAATGATGTAATCAAAGGAAGTGGAGCTTCTTTTCCTTATTCTGTTTATCAACAATGGATTAAAGCATACAATAAAGAGACTGGTATTAAAATCAACTATATCAGTGAAGGTTCTGGAGCTGGTATCAAACACATTGAAGCGAGACAATCAAACTTCGGTGGTAGTGATAAACCTCTTACTCCAAGAACACTCAAAAAACATAAGCTTTACCAATTCCCTGCAGTTGTTGGTGCGATTACAATGGCATACAATATTCCAAATCATAATGACATAAAACTAAGCCGTGCAGCCATTGCTGAAATCGCTTTAGGTCACATTAAATACTGGGATAATAAACTTATTACTATGAGTAACCCTACTGCACATTTACCACATAAAAAATTAACATTTGTTCACCGTTCAGATGCGAGTGGAACTACATTTAACTTTACTTACTACCTTGCAAAAAGTAACCTTGAGTGGAGAAAAGCATTTGGTGCAAGAAAATCTGTAACTTGGCCTGGTGATCACCATGTTGGTGGTAAAGGAAACCCTGGTGTTGGCGCACTTATCAAACAAACTCCATACTCTGTAGGTTATATGGACTATGCTGATGCAAAATCAAATGGTATTACTATGGCAACAGTTGAAAATAGAGAAGGTTACTACATTAAACCTACTCTTAAATCATTTCAAGAGAGTGCTGCAAAAGCTAGTTTTGATCCAAGAAAAGATTTCTATGCTATCATCGCAGACCCTGCAGGTGCAAAATCTTACCCTATCGTAGCAGCAACTTTTATTCTTTTACCAAAAGAGCATAAAGCTATGGATAAAAAAGTAACAGCATTCTACAACTGGTCATATAAAAATGGTGCAGACATCGCTTCTAGTCTTGGCTATGTTCCATTACCAAACTCTTTAACAAACAAAATCAGAAAGTATTGGGAGGTTAAAGGTATAAAATAAACTCAAATTATTAAATTTTATTCCCCTTAACAACAAATTTCACATACCACACAATATCTCTTGTGTGGTACTTTATCTATATTTAAAATCCTTGTAATCTACTTGTAATCAACTTTCACTATAATATCGCTATTAATTACAATTAGGTTTAAATATGGAAAAAATCTTTCAAAAAATCTCTTTTTTAAGTGCAACATTAGTGTTCATTATTCTTCTTGGGATTTTTATTACACTTTTCAACACGGCACAGCCTGCACTTAATGAATTTGGTTTGCACTTCATTTCAGACTCATCATGGAATAAAGAAGTACCCATTACAACATCTCAGGTAAATAATGTCAAGGCAGTAGCAGATACTTCTGAAGAAGTAAACCCAAACGACTATGGTGATGATGACGATGGTATGATGATGGAAGATGAAGATGATACCCCGACAAAAACTATTTATGGTGGTTTAGTACCACTTGTTGGAACAATTCTTTCAACACTTATAGCACTTGCATTTGCTATGCCGATTGCTATGGGAATAGCAATATTTTTAGCTGAAATAGCTCCAAAAAATATTTCTTCTTTTGTTGGAGGTGCTATTGAACTTCTAGCCGCCATTCCAAGTATTATTTTTGGGATGTGGGGGCTTTACTATTTTGCCCCTATTGTAGCTAATTTATTTGGAGGTTTTCAAGTCTCACTACTCACGGCTGGACTTGTTTTAGGCGTCATGATTCTTCCATTTATGGCAGCAATTACAAGAGACTCCATGAATACGACTCCTGATATACTAAAAGAGTCTGCCTATGCTCTTGGTGCAACAAAATTTGAAGTTATTAAAGATGTTATTTTTCCATACTCAAAAGTTGGTATTATCGGTTCTATCATTCTCTCACTTGGTCGTGCACTTGGGGAGACTATGGCAGTTGCATTTCTTATTGGTTCTATTTTTGAACTTCCACACAAGATTACCGACCCGACAATTTCCATCCCAGTTGCACTAGCAAACAACTTTGGAGAAGCAAGTGGACTTGGTATGAGTTCCCTCTTTTATCTTGCACTTATTCTGTTTATCATGAGTTTTGCT
The DNA here is from genome assembly GCA_027047745.1 of Sulfurimonas sp. Taxonomy (GTDB): domain Bacteria; phylum Campylobacterota; class Campylobacteria; order Campylobacterales; family Sulfurimonadaceae; genus Sulfurimonas. The sequence goes on along the minus strand of JALTUB010000068.1, from coordinate 24,380 downwards.
GTTATCTCTTTTGCAAAATTCTTCTTTTTAAGAAAGGCTAACTAATGAAGAGACTTCTAATAAATAAAATAGTTTTAACACTCTCTACCATCTCTGCAGTTATTGGACTTAGCTTTTTAGCATGGATTTTGGTTACCCTTTTTATAAAAGGTCTCAGTTCATTCCATTTTTCTCTTTTTATTACAGATTTAATAGACAATGGTCTTCGTAACCTTATTATAGGGCAATTTATCTTAGCAGGTTTTGCAAGTGTTATTGGTATTCCTCTTGGAATGATTGCTGGTATTTACATTCGTGAATATGGACGAGGGAGATATGCAAACATAATCAGAAACCTTAGCGACATCATGATGAGCGCACCCTCTATCGTCATTGGTGCTTTCGTTTATGCCATCATAGTCGTTCCAACAGGGCATACAAGTGGTTTTGCAGGTTCTATTGCTCTTGCTATTATGATGATTCCTATCGTCATCAGCACAACAGACTCTATGCTCTCTCTTGTTCCAAAAGAGTTGCGTGAAGCGGGAATAGCACTTGGAGCTTCCAAATATCGAGTTATTTTAGATATTGTCATAAAAGCTGCTAAAGTCGGAATCATGACAGGAATACTACTAGCTTTTGCAAGAATCGTCGGTGAAACTGCACCACTACTTTTTACCTCACAAACGAGTAACTACTTTTCATTAGATATGACGCACGCATTTCCATCACTCAGCGTAAGTATTTATGATTTAGCTAGTGATGTGCAAACAAGTAGTCGAGATTTAGCATGGGCAGCCTCTTTTATACTTACTGTCATGGTGCTTATCATAAACCTCACAGGTAAATTTATCACAAGAAATAAAAAATAAGGAAAATATTATGTCAGTTATGAATATCAAAAAGTTCTCTTTTACCTACCCAGGGGTGGATGAGCCTTCACTAAACAATATTACTCTACCAATAGAAAAAAATCAGATAACGGCTCTAATAGGTCCAAGTGGTTGTGGAAAATCAACACTTCTTCGTTCTATGAACAGGATACATGATCTCTATCCAGGAAACAAATATGATGGAAAGATTGAGCTTTTAGATCTACAAACAAATAAATATAAAAATATTTTAGAGATTAAAAAAGAGAATGAGTTTATAGAATTACGCCAAAAAGTTGGTATGATTTTTCAAAAACCAACACCATTTCCTATGAGCATATTTGATAATGTTGCTTATGGTCTTAAAATCGCAGGTATCAAGAACAAAACAGAACTCTCTGATAGAGTAGAAGCTTCACTAAAAGGTTCTGCTCTATGGAAGGAGGTTCATGACAGACTAGATAAGTCGGCTATGGGACTCTCAGGTGGGCAACAACAGCGTTTATGTATAGCTCGTGCTGTTGCTGTAAAACCAGAGGTGCTTCTTTTTGATGAACCAACCTCTGCACTTGACCCAATCTCTACAGGAGCTATTGAAGAGCTTATAGTTGAACTTAAAAAAGATGTTAGTGTTGCCATAGTTACACATAACATGCAACAAGCATCTCGTATAAGTGATTTTACAGCATTTATGTATTTAGGTGACTTGATAGAGTATGATAAAACAGAAAATATCTTCTTAAATCCTAAAGAAAAAAGAACAGAAGATTATATTACTGGTCGATTCGGCTAGGAATCAGATATTAAAAAAAGGATATAAAAATGATACAAACTTTTCAAACAAATTTAGACGATATAAAAACTAAATTAATCGCTTTAGGAACTGGACTATTGGATGCAAATGAGTTGATTTTATCTGCATTAAATGATTGCGATGCAGACAAATTCTCAGAGGCTCGTTCTAAAATAAAAAATGTTAATTCAAAAACAGATGAGATAGACAATGCCATCATAAAAGTACTAGCACTTTACACTCCAGAAGCCAGAGATTTAAGACAAGTAATAGCCTATCTTAAAATCACAAATGAACTCTCAAGAGCCTCTTCAAACACTAGAAGTTTTATCAGAGGTTTTATGGGTGTTTGCAAGGATGTTGATACTAAAACTATTACTGAGTATGCAGTACCTATGCAAACAGCAACAGTTTCTGCCATAAGGTCAACTATAAGCATGATAACTTGTGATGATGATGACGAGATACAAGATATATATAACGATGTTCTAATCGAAGAGAATAAAACTGATGACTTATATGAGATGGTAGAAAGAAATTTATCTATTCAGATAAGTGACTCAAGCAGTTTTGAAAAATTTCATAAGATGTTAAGAGCATTAAGAAAAAGTGGAAAGATTGCGGCAAGAAGTATCAGTATTGCAAATCTTCTTGTATATGCAAAAATCGGTGGAAACTTCCGTAACTAAATTGGTTATAATATTATCATGAATAATACAGTTTTAATCGTTGAAGATTCAGAAGACATCTTAGACCTAATGGAATACACCCTCTCTAAAGATGGTTATGATGTTATTACCTGCATAGACACTTCTAACATAAAAGATATTCTTGATGAAGAGGATGTCTCTCTTATCTTAATGGATAGAAACTTACCTGGGGTTGAGGGTAGTCAATATATATCTAAAATAAGGCAAGAGGGCTACAATCAACCTGTTATCTATGTAAGTGCAAAAGACTCTTCAGAACAAATTCTTGAAGGCTTTGAGCGTGGTGGTGATGATTACATCACAAAACCATTTAATCTAAATGAATTAAAAGCACGAGTTAAAGCAGTTATTAAACGCTCTGGTGGATTGCAAGATGTTATAAAGCACAGAGACATTACATATCATGCATCCAATAAAACTTTTACTATCCAAGACAAAGAGATAAAACTAACACACTTAGAACATGACCTTCTTTTAGAGTTTATGAAAAACAAAGATGTTCTTTTAACACGCGATATATTGCTAGAGAGAGTTTGGGAAAATAGTTTAAATAAACAATCAAAAACTGTCAATGTAGCCATAAAAAGACTAAAAGAGCAGATAGACCCTTCTGGAGAAAAAAATTACATTCAAGCTATTCGTGGTGAAGGATATATATTTTGCTAAGTTTCCAACAACTTGTACTTAGAAAATTTATTATTTTATTTGTAACATTTTTTTTGCTTGTTGGAGGTATAACATACTATTGGGTTAAAGACTTTTATATAGAGCAGACAAAAGCATCTCTTATTCAAGATATAGAAATCATAACATTTGAGATAGATAAAAGTACAAACTTAGATAAACTAGCCAAACAGATAAAAAACAAGCTCAATACACGACTAACAATTATAGACGCAGATGGTGAAATAATCGCAGAATCACATAAAGACAAAAGAAGTATGGACAATCATAAATATCGTCCAGAAATTATTGAGTCAAGAAAAGAAGATTATGGATACAGGATTAGATACTCAAAAACTATAAAAGAGAACTTACTCTATATCGCGAAGCAATACAGATATAACAATCACACAATATACATTAGACTCGCAAAAGAGTTAAAAAATATCAACGCTCAAATCTTCTCTCTTGGTCTTAGCATTTTAGCTGTACTCATCATTTTCTTTATCGCAGTATTTGTTATAACTTATAAAATAAATATAAAAATAGAGTATGAAACACAAAAAATTGCAACTTTTTTACGAAATTTAGCTGCTAAAAAAAAATCAACTTATATCTCTTCAGAGTTCTCTAAAGAGTTTGAACTTATCACAAAACTTCTAACAAAAATTTCAAGAATAATCGTTAAGAGAGAGAAACAGAAATCTAAATATACAAACAAACTCGAAGCATCTAACACTCAAAAAGATGACATACTCTCTGCAATATCTCATGAGTTTAAAAATCCTATCGCTGTAATCAATGGTTATTCTCAAACACTACTCGATGATGAGAATTTGAATAAAAATATTCGTCATAAATTTTTGAACAAGATTCATAATAATGGAAATAAACTAAGTTCACTTATCGACACACTAAGACTTAGCATCAGACTAGACGGTGGGCAAATGTCCATGAACCTAGTCAATATTAATCTCTATAATCTCATAAACGATGCTGTAGAAAATATCAAACTTACTTATCCAAATAAGATAGTAATCGTCGAGGGAAGTAAGGATATAGAGATAAAAGCAGACAAGGCTCTGTTTTGTGTAGTAGTAACAAACCTTATAGAAAATGCACTAAAATACTCAGAGGATGAAGTTCATGTTAAGTTTGATAAAGATAGCTTAAAAGTAATAGATACAGGTGTTGGAATAAGTAAAAAAGATTTGCAAAAGATAACAAATAAGTTTTATAGAGCAAATAAAAATAGTTGGAACAATTCACTAGGACTAGGACTGTTTATAGTAAACAATCTAACGAAACTTCATAACTTTACACTAAATGTAGAAAGTCAAGAGAATATAGGTTCTACATTTAGCATAAACTTTTAGAGGATTTCTCCTCATAAAGTTTTATTTTTTTGTTGCTTTTTTCTTTGAAGATTTTTTTACAACTTTCTTTTTTGCAGCTTTCTTAGCTACTTTTTTCTTAAGTGCTTTCTTTTTTGCTTTTTTCTTAGCTACTTTTTTTGCAACTTTCTTTTTAACAACTTTCTTGGCTGCTTTTTTCTTTGCAACAACTTTCTTAGCAGCTTTTTTAACTGCTTTCTTTTTTAAATCTTTTGCCATTTTGGCTCCTTTTATTTTAAATTTAATTACTAATAGTAATAAATTATTACCATTATATATATTATTTACAAATATGTCAATAAAATATAGATATAAGTTAGAAATTTGTATAATATAATCCATAAAAGGTACAGATATGACATTTATTGAGTTTAAAAAATTATTATTAGATGCTGAGATTAGTTTACCTAAGTTTAGTGCTCTTATCAAAGTAAGTGAGAAAAATATTCAAGCATACAAAAAAAAGGGTGAAGTACCTAATACAATCGCTGTTATTGCTCAATGTTTTGCAAATATGCATAGTAGAGGTATGGACTATCGAGAAGATATTGAAAAGCTTTCACTCAAAGCAAAAACAAAAAAAGGCGCTGGATTTTCTAAACACAAAAAAAACGATAAGTCAAAAGAAGAAAATGTGACAGAGAAGTAATCTACTAAATTAATTTTTGAGTTTTTTCCTAAAAAGGTAATACTGTTCAGCTTCACAAATATCTTCAATATAATCATCTGGACACTTGTTGACATTTTTCCATGCACCTGATGGTAAACGAACCTCTAAAATATTTTTTTCTCTATACTTAATAATTTTTTTATCACTTAATATCTTAGTAGCTGGAGAGAAATCTATCTTAACTAAATCTATGTCATTTCTATAGTAACATGTTTGCTTTTTAAAATTCCCCCATCCAGGTACACCATCTTCTGTATATGGCACTTCATATCCATTTTTAAATGTTATCATTACAGAGTAATGACTCTCTTCATAAATAGCACTAATTTTTCCCTTACCAAAGATAAGACCATAAACTTTGTCACCTACTTTTGCATTTTCAAAATAACTCAAATTTTTTCCTTATATTAAATTTACGATAGACTTCTTTCATAACCTAGATATATCTCAGCACTTTATAGAGAGTTTTAATCAAGGCAGATGTTCTTCAGTGTAGCCGTAGCTACAGTGAAGGTTATCTAACGCAGAGTAAAGCTCTCTATAAAGTGTCCTACGGAAGGGCTAAAAAGAAGCAATCTAGCACAAAAAAATATTTTATCCTTAGCTATGGCTAGGCATAAAAATTTATTTTGCACTATCTCACTCCTTTTTAGCCCTCTGAGGTATATCTAGGTTATGAAAGAAGTCTAATATTATACACAATTTTGATTACAAGTATATTACATGTTTGTAAAATATTTTTAGTGAAATTTAAAAGATTATGCGAAGAGGAAAAAGGAGAGGAGTGAACTCCTCTCAAAGTTTTATTTGTATCTGTAAGTGATACGACCTTTATCAAGAGAGTATGGAGTAAGTTCAAGTTTAACCTTATCTCCTGGAAGTATTTTAATATAATGCATACGCATTTTTCCTGCGATATGGCATAATATTATATGTCCATTTTCTAATTCTACACGGAAAGTTGCATTAGGTAATGCTTCAACAATCTTGCCGTCAACTTCAATAACATCAGCTTTAGCCATATTTAAGTCCTTTTTTAACTCTTAAGCAAGAGATAGTATTTCAGCTTTACCGTTTACAACTGCAACAGTATGCTCATAGTGTGAACCGCGTAAACCATCGGCACTAACAACATCCCATTTATTTTCTAAAATAATAGGTTTATCATCTTTTTGACATATCATAGGTTCTAAACAAAAAACCATTCCATTTTTTATCTTCGGTCCAGCCTTTGGGTTGTTCCCTTCAAGATAATTTGGAATTTCTGGTTCTTCATGTGGTTTTTTACCTATACCATGTCCACAAAAGTTTTTAAGTGGTACAAAACCAGCATCTAAGATAAATTGCTCCATCAAATAAGATAGTTCTTTAAATCTCATGCCCTGTTTTATATTGTCAATAGCATAATGTAAAGTATCTTTAGAACATGCTATCAATGCTTCATCTTCTTTAGATATTTCTCCAACTGCCATTGTTATAGCAGCATCACCAAACCAACCATCAAGCTTTGTACCAATATCGTAACCGATAACATCGCCTTCTTGTAGTTTATAATCAGATGGAATACCATGAATAATAACTTGGTTTAGTGAAGTACAAACAGCATTGGGAAAGCCATATAGACCTTTAAATGATGGAGTAGCACCATGACTTCTGATATAATCTTCAGCCATAGCATCCATCTCTTTTAAAGTCATTCCAACTTTAGTGTTTGCACGAAGTAGTTCGAGAGCTCCACCAACAATTTTGTTAGCGGCTCTTAGTTTTTCAATCTCTTGAGGTTTTTTAAGCGAGATGGCCATAACTATAGACCAACTGCACTTAAAGTTTCATATTTACTCATGTAAACTTGAGCCTCGATTTTTCTCATGGTATCAAGTGCAACTTGAACAACAATAAGAACTGCTGTTCCACCAAAGTAAAATGGAACACCCATACCTTTTATAATCATAAATGGTAAAGTTGCAATCAAACCAAGATATAAAGCACCAGTAAAAGTCAATCTACTTGCAGTTTCATTTAAAAACTCTTGAGTAGCTTTTCCAGTACGAATACCAGGAATAAAACCACCTTGGCGTTTTAGATTGTCTGCAATATCTTTTGCATTAAATGTTATAGAAGCATAAAAGAATGCAAAGAAAATAACAAACATGAAAGTTAAAAAGTTAAAAAAGTAACCTCCAGGATGTAAAAAGTCTGCAATGGCTTGAACTGTAGGATTTGTACTACTAGATAAAACCGTCATAGGAAACATCAATATCGCACTTGCAAAGATAACTGGAATAACACCAGCTAAGTTTACTTTAATAGGAATGTAATTCATAACTCGTTTATCTTGATTTTGCATCATTACCTTTTTAGCATAAGTTACAGGAACACGACGCTCACCTAACTCAACATAGATAATAATAGCAACAGTACCAAATATTAAAACTAAGATACCTATCACAACTATGAAACTCATAGCTCCTGTATTTAGCATAGTTACTGTTTGACCTATTGCACGAGGGATGCCCGAAACAATACCAGCAAAGATAATAAGAGAGATACCATTACCGATACCACTTTGTGTAATCTGCTCACCAATCCACATAAGTAACATAGTTCCTGCAAGCATTGATACTGCAGAAAGAAGGATAAATGTATTGTGATCAGCTAAGATGGCACTGTTACCAGTTGGTCCAGTTAAACTTTGAAGTCCAACACTTACACCAATAGCTTGAATTAATGTTATAACAATAGTTGCATAACGAATAATTTGCATATACTTTGTCATTCCATCACGCTCTTTTTTCATTTGACCTAAAGTAGGAAATGTTGCAGCTAAAAGCTCCATAATGATTGAAGCAGTGATATATGGCATAATACCAAGTGAAATGATAGATAATCTTTTAATAGCGTTTCCACTGAACATATTCATAAGTCCAAGAGCATCTGATTGGTGAGAGTTGAAGAATGAGGCAATAACTGAAGTATCTACGCCTGGAACTGGCACATAAGCCAGTAGGCGATAGATAAATAAAAAACCGATAGTAATAAGTATCTTATTTACTAGATTTTTATTCACAACTAGTTACCTGTAGTAGTAACATTTTCGTCTTTAATTTTTGATGCTAAATCTTTCGCACTAGCACCTACTAATTTGATTTTAGCAACAGAGTTTGCAACTTTATGAACACTACGGATACTTTCCATAGTAATCTCTTCAAGTTCTGCTACAGCTTTAATCTTCTCAACATTGATTACATAAGGTTTAACCAATCTAGATGTAAAACCTATTTTTGGTAAACGCTTAGCAAGTGGTTGTTGACCACCTTCAAAGTTTCTTTTTCTCTTGTAACCTGTACGAGATTTCTGACCTTTTTGTCCACGAGCAGAAGTTTTACCTGTTCCACTAGCTTGACCACGCCCAACACGCTTTCTTGAATGTGTTGAACCCTCTGCAGGTGTTAAATTTTCAATACCCATAATCTATCCTTTTAAACGGCCAAGTGCTTCAACTGTTGCGCGAACCACTGTACCTGGATTGTTAGAACCTATACTCTTAGTAAGAATATCTTGTACACCTGCAAGCTCAAGAACTGGACGCATAGCTCCACCTGAGATAACACCTGTACCTTCTGATGCTGGCTTAAGTAAAACGCGACTTGCATTATACTTATGCTCAATATCATGTGCAATTGTTGTACCTTTAATACTTACAGTTGTAAGATTTTTAAAAGCATTATCAACAGCTTTACGGATAGCATCAGGAACTTCTTTCGCTTTTCCCATACCATAACCGATAGTACCATTTTTATTACCAACTACGATTAAAGCAGTAAAACGAAATCTTCTACCACCCTTAACAACTTTAGTTACACGACCAATATTTACAATTGATTCTTCGAAATCGTCTCTATTAATTTCCATCTTAGCCCCTAAAACTTAATTTCGTTTGCACGAAGAGAATCACCAAATGCAGCTATAACGCCATGATATTGGTAACCATTACGATCAAATACAACTTCAGATATGTTAGCAGACTTTAGTGTTGCAGCAAATGCTTCACCAAGTGCTGTAGCACCTTCTTTATTAGCTCTGTGACCAGTAACTTTTGAGTTAAGTGCTGCTAAAGTTGTTGCTGTTGCATCATCAATTGCTTGTACACTTAAATAACGATTTGACTTAAATACAGAAACACGAGGAAGTGTAGCACTACCAGATATCTTTGCACGAATACGACGCTTACGCTTTAAACGATTAGCTACTTTGCTTTTTAATACTTTTGCATTCATTTTTTAATATCCTCCCTTACTTCTTAGCTGTTTTACCGGCTTTACGCACGATATGTTCATCTATGTATTTAACACCTTTACCTTTATATGGCTCTGGTGGACGGAAACTTCTGATTTTTGCTGCAGCTGCACCTAAAAGTTGTTTATCATGACTACTTAAAGTAATAACATTTTTCTCAACCTTAGCTTCAAGACCATCAACTAAATCAAAGTTAATATCATGAGAGTGACCAAGTTGAAGATTAAGAACCTTACCTTTAACAGCAGCTCTATAACCAACACCATTAATCTCTAACTGCTTAGTATAACCAGTAGTTAAACCAGTAACAATATTTGCAGCTAATGATCTATAAGTTCCCCAAAAAGCTCTATGCTCACGAGCATCAGATAAATTTTTAAAAGTTAAAGTATTGCCTTCTAATGAAAACTCAACATTTCCTTTTGTATCTAAATCCATACTATTTTTGCCTTTAGCAAAAGTAATAACATTTCCATTTGTGCTAACTTTGATGTCGCTTGCAAATTCTACAGGTTTTTTACCAATTCTTGACATGTTATACTCCTACCATACCGTACACATAACTTCACCACCAATACCAAGCTCATAAGCTTTGTCATTTGGTAGTACGCCATGTGATGTACTTACAATAATAGTTCCGTAACCATTTTTGAAACGCTTAATATCTTCTTTACCTTTGTAAACTCTTCTACCAGGTTTAGAAACTCTTTTCATTTCATTGATTACATTTTTTCCATCTTCATCATACTTTAGTACAACTTTGATAGTCTTCTTAACACCATCTTCGATTACATTACAAGAGTCTATGTAACCTTTTTCAACTAAGATATTTGCTACAGCTTCAACACTCTTAGAGTGTACTAAAGTAGTAACTGGTAATCTTCTCATACCTGCATTACGAACACGAGTCAACGCGTCTGATACTAGATCATTAATTGCCATTTTTTTTCCTTGACTTTTATGTAATTACAAACCTAAGTTTGTAAAAACTAATAATTAGAAGTTTCCTCTTGGCTTACCAAGAAGACTTTCTAACACCTGGGATTAATCCCTCGTTTGCCATTTTTCTAAAACATACACGACAGATATTAAAATCTCTAAGCACTGAGTGTGGACGACCACAGATTTGACATCTAGTGTATCCACGCACTTTAAATTTTGGTTCTCTTGCCGCTTTTGCGATCATAGACTTCTTAGCCATTAGTTGCTCCCTTTAGTAAAAGGCATACCCATTTTCTCTAAAAGAGCAAATGCAGCCTTATCAGAATCAGCAGTTGTAACCATAGTAATATTCATACCATGAATTTGCATAATTGAATCATAAGTAACTTCTGGAAAAATTAGTTGCTCTTGAAGTCCGAAGTTATAGTTACCACGACCATCAAAACCATTTCTTGGAACTCCACGGAAATCTTTCACACGAGGAAGAGCAATAGAAACTAAACGATCTAAGAAGTTATACATGTTTTCACCACGAAGTGTAACACGAATACCAACTGGCATACCTTCACGAACTTTAAAACCTGCAACAGATTTTTTAGCGATTACTGTTGATGCTTTTTGACCAGCAATAGTAGTAATAGTATCTTCAATATTTTGGATAAGTTTGTTATCTTTCATAGCAAAACCAGCACCAACAGAGATAATAATCTTCTCTACTTTTGGTGTTTGCATAGGATTTTTGATACCTAAGTCAGCTTGTAATTCAGATTTTAAACCTAAATATTTATCTTTTAAGCGTGCCATCTAATTATGCCTCCACTTTTCGTACATTTGAAGCGTCAATTGGCATCTCTTTATTAACATGCCCGCCATTTTTGTTCTCTTCAGTTGGTTTGATAGCTTTTTTAGCTATTTTACAACCCTCAACAATAACCTTGTTTTTCTTTGGCATAACTGCTAAAACAGTAGCCTTAGTTCCACGGTCATCTCCAGCGATAATTTCTACAGTATCACCTTTTTTATAATTAAACTTTGCCATTAAACAACCTCCGGTGCAAGAGATACGATTTTCATAAATCCAGCGTAACGCACTTCACGACCAACAGGTCCAAAAATACGAGTACCAATAGGCTCTCTCTTGTCATCAAGTATTACAGCAGCATTGTCATCAAAACGAATAAGAGAACCATTTTCACGGTGAATCTCTTTTGCAGTTCTAACAACAACAGCTTTTACTACTTTACCTTTTTTAACTTTAGAAGTTGGAGTCGCTTTCTTAACAGATGCAACGATAACATCGCCAACTGAAGCATAACGACGCTTAGAACCTCCAAGTACCTTAATACACATAATCTCTTTTGCACCTGTATTATCAGCTACATTCAAACGAGTAAAACCTTGGATCATACTACGCTCCTTTTACAACTGATTTAAGTCTAAAAGATTTAGTCTTAGAAAGTGGACGACACTCAATTGCAATAATTTCGTCTCCAACTTTTACTTCATTACGCTCATCATGTACTAAGTACTTTTTGAAGCGTTTTACAACTTTGTGATAACGAGGGTGCATTACACGACGCTCAACAACCATAGAAACAGTTTTATCACCAGCAATAGTTACTACTTTGCCTTGAATTTCACGTTTATTTGCCATTTATAAGCCCCTAGTTTGCCACTGCAGTAAGTGCAGTGTTGATTTTTGCAATATCTTTTTTAGCAACACGAAGTTCACTCGTGTTTTGAAGTTGCATAGTCTTTTGTTTCATTTTTAAAGTAAAAAGTTCAGTTTTCTTCTCTTTAAGCATAGCTTGAAGTTCTGCTGAATTTTTATCTGCTAAATCAGAATATTTCATTGCTCATCTCCGCAGTGATTATTTTACATTTGAATGGTAGCTTGTGCATAGCAAGAGTTAAAGCTTCACGAGCTATATCTTCTGGAATACCAGCTATTTCAAAAATTATACGACCTGGTTTAATATTCATAACCCACTGATCAACTGCTCCCTTACCTTTACCCATACGAGTTTCAAGAGGTTTAGCAGTTAATGGCTTAGCTGGGAATACACGAATCCAGAGTTTACCTTGACGCTTAATATGACGAGTTGCAGAGATACGCGCTGACTCAATTTGTCTTGAGTTAATACGACCAGCTTCAACAGCTTTAAATGCAATGTCACCAAAAGCTAACTTATAGCCTGAACGAGCGTAACCACGGTTACGACCTTTCATTACTTTACGATATTTTGTTCTTTTTGGCATTAACATAATTATTCAGCCTTTTCACTATTTTGAGGGCGAGGAGCACGCTTTGGACGACGCTCTTTTTTCTCTTCAACCACTTCTGCAGGAATTCCTTTAGTAAGAACTTCCCCTTTAAATATCCATACTTTTACACCGATAATACCGTATGTAGTATGTGCTTGGGCAAAACCATAATCAATCTTAGCACGAAGAGTATGAAGAGGCACACGACCTTCTAAATACCACTCAGTACGAGCCATTTCAGCTCCACCAAGACGACCAGCAACAGCAACTTTGATACCTTTAGCACCAGAACGCTGTGCACCTTGCATAACTTTTTTCATAGCTCTACGGAATGCAATACGACGCTCTAACTGAGTAGCAACATTTTCTGCAACAAGTTGAGCAGAAGATTGTGCCTTCTTCTCTTCTTTTATATTAACAGAAATCGTTTTACCAATAAGCTTTTGAAGATTAGTTTTAAGTTTTTCAATGTCCGCACCTTTTTTACCAATAATGATACCAGGACGAGCAGCAACGATTGTTACACGAAGTCTTTTAACTGTTCTTTCAATGATGATGTTAGAAACACCAGCATAATAAAGCTCTTTTTTCAAAAATGTTCTTATCTTGTAATCTTCACCTAAAGCAGCAGGAGCTGTTTTAAAGTTAGGGAACCAACGGCTCTCCCAGTTACGGTTGATACCAAGACGCAAACCAATAGGATTAACTTTTTGACCCATACTATTTACCCTCTACTTCTACTAAGATGTGTGCTGTTGGTTTTCTAATACCAGAAGCCATACCTCTAGCACGAGGACGGAATCTTTTTAGAACTGGACCATTGTCAACACGACAAGATGTGATAACACAATCTTCAGCTTCTTCACCACTATTAGCAACTGCAGATGCGATTACTTTAGAGATGATTTTTGCCGCTTTATTCGGAGTGAATTCTAAAGCTGCCATAGCCTCTTCAGCATTCATACCTTGAACTTCTCGTGCAATAAGACGAGATTTGATTGGAGATACACGGATAAATTTTAATAATGCTCTAGCCATGCTTACCCCTTCTTCTGAACAGAGCCCTTGTGGCCCTTAAATGTACGAGTTGGTGCAAATTCACCAAGTTTATAACCAATATGATTTTCTGTAACATATACAGGAACAAATTGGCGACCATTATGAACATTTAATGTTAAACCAACCATATCAGGAAGAATCATAGATCTTCTTGACCAAGTTTTAATAGGTTTTTTCTTAGCTTCGGCTTTCATAGCCTCCACTTTTTTCATTAAATGGTCATCTACGAATGGACCTTTTTTTATTGAACGAGCCATACTTAACCTACCCTTTTTGCATTTGGTTTACGACGAGTAATAATAAGTTTATCACTTGCTTTCTTACGACGAGTCTTAGCACCCTTAGTTGGTTTACCCCAAGGAGTAACTGGATGACGACCTGAGTTCGTTTTACCTTCACCACCACCATGTGGGTGATCAATTGGGTTCATAGCAGAACCACGAGTCTGAGGACGAATACCTAAGTGTCTTTGACGACCAGCTTTTGCGATAACAATGTTACCAAACTCTTCGTTTCCAACTTGACCAATAGTAGCAAGACATTCACCAAGCACTAAACGCATTTCAGATGAAGGCATACGAAGTGATACATATTTACCATCACGACCCATGATTTGAGCAGATGTTCCAGCAGAACGAACCATTTGTCCACCCTTACCAGTCTTAAGCTCAATGTTATGAACTAAAGTACCCACTGGGATATTTTGTAGTTTCATACTGTTTCCAGCTTTAACATCTAAGCCATCATGAGCTGAAGCGATAGTATCACCAACTTCAAGACCTTTTGGTTGAAGAATATATCTTTTTTCACCATCAGCATAAGTAACTAAAGCGATACGACAGTTTCTATACGGATCATACTCTATAGCGCTTACAGTTGCAGGAATATCAAATTTGTTTCTTTTGAAATCAACAATACGATAAATCTTTTTAGCACCTGCTTGTTTATGACGAGATGTAATACGACCATTATGATTACGACCAGCAGTTGTTGGAAGTTTTTTAAGTAATGAACGAACACTAGCTTTTGCAGTAATATCAGAACTATCAACATTAGTGTAAAAACGACGAGACGGAGTTATCGGTCTATAAGTTTTAATTGCCATCTTATACCGCCAAACTTTCGATTGCTGCACCCTCAGGTAAAGTTACATAAAACTTTTTGAAGTCATTTTGTTTACCTTTTGTGCCACGGAATGTCTTAACTTTTCCGCTTTGATTTAGTGAGTTTATTTTAGTTGGAATGATTCCAAAATACTCACGAAACACCTCTTTAAGACCTGTTTTGTTCATACGAGGAGATGTTTGTACAACGATAACACCATCTTCTTGCATACCAAGAGTCTTTTCTGTATATAGTATAGATTTAATATCTGTAATATCAGCCATTACTTAGCCTCACTTGTCAGATTTTCCCAAACTGCTTTCTCGATCACAATTGAACGATAGTTTGCAGCTAAGAATGCATTTAATTCATTTGACTCAACAACATATGTAGATTGAATATTTTCAAAAGCTAAAAATGTTGGCTCATCTAATAAAGATTTAACAAAAAGAGTATCTCTTTGATTTAAAGCTTTAAACATTGCTACTGCATCTTTAGTTTTACCAGATGCAACTTCAATACTATCAACAATAAATAGAGAACCATTTTGTGAATGCTCATTTAAAGCAAAGTTTAAAGCTAATTTCTTTTGCTTTTTATTTACTTTTAAGTCGTAGTTACGGTTGTTTTGAGAACCAAAAGCTTTACCACCACCTACGAATATAGGAGAACGACGAGAACCCGCACGAGCACGACCGCCACCTTTTTGAGCCCATGGCTTTTTACCACCACCACGCACATCACTTCTACCTTTAGTAATAGCTGTATTTGCACGCTGTGCAGCTTGAACAGATTTTACATAAAGATAAAGGTTATGAGGATTGATTCCTGAGAAACTCTCAGGTAATGCTAACTCAGATGCTTTTTCCATTTTTTCATTTAAAACGATTGCGCTCATTACGAAGCTACCTTTATACGACCTAAAGCACCGTTTGCACCAGATACAGAACCTAAAACCGCAATGATTTTATTTTCAGCATCGTAAGAAACGATCTCATTTTTTACACTATTTTGTGTATTTCCATAATGTCCTGGCATTTTTTTACCTTTCATTACACGACCTGGCCACTCAGCATTACCGATAGAACCTGTTCTACGACCAAATCTATGACCGTGAGATGCAGGACCACCACCGAAGTTCCAACGCTTCATTGCACCAGCAAAACCACGACCTTTCGTTGTGAAAGTTGATTTTACTGCATTAGCTTCTACTAATGGAGCGAAATCTAAATCGCCAGCTTCACTGTTTGCTACTTCTAAAGTAACGAAACGATTAAACTCAGCAGAAAGGCTATATTTTTTTTGTTGACCTTCAATTGCTTTATTCATTTTTTTACCACTATTGTAAGCTACAATTGCAGTGCCTTCGTTTACTTCACATACTTTTTGGTCTAATACTCTTAAAAGAGTAACAGGCTTACTAGGAACTGTAATAGTACGGCTCATACCGATTTTTTCAACAATATATTCCACGACTACTCCTATTTGTCCATAGAGCGAACTTCTACATCCACTTCAGGTGCTAAATCTAGTTTCATTAATGAGTCAACAGTCTCTGGCGTTGCAGAAACGATATCTATCATTCTTCCGTGCATACGAATCTCAAATTGCTCACGAGCTTTTTTGTTAACATGAACAGATTTTAAAACTGTATATTTACGAATTTTTGTTGGTAAAGGGATTGGACCACGAATTTGTGCTCCGGTACGCTTTACAGCCTCAACGATTGATGCTACAGATCTATCAAGAACACGATGATCGTAAGCTTTCAATTTTAAACGAATTTTTTCCATAATTTTCCTTCTAAAGAACTCGTTAGATTTACTCTAACTATTTGCCTAACTATTTAAGTGCCAGACTATAATAAATGGCATATTCAACAACATTTAAAAGGTTTAGGTTCAAGGCAAACTTTGGTTGGCGATGCTAGCATCGTTAGCCTAAGTTTAACGCAGAAGATGAATCTTTTAAATGTTGCCCTTCGGGTGAAAAAAGAGATAACAATCTACTTCGTTAAAAGTCCTTGAAGCTACTAGTAGCTCCTGCGAACTTTCGCCTTGTATCTTGTCATCTCTTTTTTCATTGAATTATGCCATTTATTATAGTCTGGCACTTAAAGGGTCGCGAATTATAGCCAAACTAGGTATATTTATCAATGATTTAGAGTCTAAAAATGAAAATATATGTAAATTTACTTCCTTTTAAAAAGGAAATGGTATAATTTTGTATGGAAATATTACTCGAAGAATTTTACAAAACTGATATAAATCTAGAAAAATTTCATGATAGAAAACTATTTTTAGATGATAAATCGTATCAAATAATTGGTGCAACTCAAACTGGAAAATCAAAGTTAGTTAAAAGTTATCTTTTAACACTGAAAAAAAGTTCCTATTTGTATATAAACTGTAATGATGTAAGAATAGATATAGAATCTTTAAACAATTTACTCAACAAATTTTCTCATGCCAATAAAATTGATGTACTTGTTTTAGATAACTATCATGATAAAATCAAATTTGCTAATGTTACGCAGTTGATAATTACATCTCAAGTTAATTACCACTTTGATTATTTAATAACTATGCAACTTTTTCCACTTGATTATGAAGAGTTTCTGGCTTATGAGCATAAATATGATTCTAGTGCCTTAAATCATTTTTTCCAACTAGGTGGCTTACCTGTCATGCATAAAATACAAGCTGATGATAGAAATATATTTTTGCAAAAGACGCTCAAATATACTTTGTCAGATATAGAATTTGATATATTGATATTTTGTGCGAAAGCAGTCTCTCAAAAAATATCTGCTTTTACTATATATGAAAGACTAAAGCAGACAAGAAAAATATCTAAAGATAAACTTTACAGCTCTTTTGAGTCACTACTAAATAAAAATTATATTCATCAACTTGCTAAATATAACTATCCTAAGGCTACGAAAAAAATATATCTTTTTGACATAGTCATCAAAAGTGCCTTATCTACTCTCAAAAACTTTAGTAAACTTTTTGAAAATATGGTTTATCTTGAACTTCTTAAATCATCTACAGAGTGCTACTATGCAGATGGCATAGACTTTTATCTTCCTTCTAAAGATGAGATAATTATTTGTAAACCTTTTGCCGATGAGAGGCGTTTGTTTCAAAAACTTGAAAGTATTGAAGCATTTATATTTACATACTCTATCAAAAAAGTAACAGCTGTTACTATGAATAAAGAGGGTAGCATTTCACACCCTTTATCAAAAGTTGAGTTAGTACCATTTGATATATGGGCATTAGGAGATTAAATGCATAAACTATGTGGTATTGATGAAGCTGGTCGTGGACCTATTGCTGGGGATTTGGTTATGGCTGGATGTATCTTAAATGCAGATGTTGAAGGTCTTAATGATTCTAAAAAACTAACTGCTAAAAAAAGAGAAGCCCTTTATGAGTTGATAATCCAAAATGCAGAGTATCATGTAGTAAAATTTTCTGCTAAGGCGATAGATGAGAATGGAATCTCACACTGTCTCAAATCTGGACTTTTAGAGATAATGAAAAATATGCAAACTGAAAACTTTTTGTTTGATGGAAACACTTCTTTTGGAGTTCAAAATCTTCCTACCATGATAAAAGCTGATGGAAAAGTTGCAGAGGTTAGTGCGGCATCCATACTCGCAAAAGTGACTCATGATAGAGATATTTTACTAGAAGCTAAAAAATATCCAGAGTATCAGTTTGAAAAGCATAAAGGTTATGGAACTAAACTACATATTGAAATGATTAAAAAGTATGGTTACAGCCCTATTCATAGAAGAACTTACAAACTAAAAGCTCTTGAGAAAACTCTTTTTTAGTCTCTCAAAGATTTTGCATCAGGGTTGCAAGAAATCTTATGTTTCATATCAACTTCTTTAAAAATAGTCAGTTTTGATGGCGATGCAACTGTTGCGTCTCTATATCCTTCTCCGATATTGAGATAAATATTAAAATCATTCTCAAACAGAGCAAGTCTAGTTGCTAGAGATATGGAATAAGTTGTTAGTACACCATCTTCTTTTATACCTCGCTTAATATCTTGGAAATACTCTTTTGTCCAGAGAGTAGGATTTGTACTTGGAGAAAATGCGTCTTGATAGACAATGTCAAACCTGTTTTCAAACTTTCTTATATATTCTCTAGCATCACCTAAAAAAACTTCAATGTAATAATACTCATCTTCATAAACACCTACTTCTGAAAGTGATTTTATGATGGGCTTAAATATCTCAAACTCTTTTGGATAGGTAAAATCGACCAAAGATTTAACCAAAGAGACATCTAGTTCTGGAGAGTATATTTTTAACTTTGATGTCAGATTGTTAGTTTGATGATAGTAAAGTGTAGCTAAAGTATTGAACCCAAGACCATAGCAAATATCTAAAATAACTATTTCATCTTGTTTTTCTTTTAGCTTAAATGCAGGTTCTACATGCTTAACCATTGACTCATGCATAGCACCATCTCTTGTTGAGTGATAATGTTCATCATACTCTTTTGAATAAGCAGTAAAAGAGCCATCCTCACTAAGTATCATTTCATGTAGTGTATCATTAAACATTACAGTCCATTGCCCCACATATGCATTTTTTTGGCTACAACTATGTCATAACCTTCTAAAATGTCAAGATGGTTTGGTGTGCGAAATTCATGTTCTTCTAACATTACTTTTATAGTATCTATATCTAAAACAGACTTTTTTTCTAAGATGATAATTTCAGCAGTGTTTGCCAAGGTTCTGTAGGCGATTTTTAAAATAGTAGATTGATTTTTGTGCTTTGAGAAAATATCTTGAAATATTACCATATCATTGTCTCTGGGAAGAGCTTTAAAAGGTTTTGCATTTTTCAGGTCATCGTCTGACATAACTTCAACATTTAGTTCACCTTGAACAGGTAAAAGTAATTTTTCAAGAGCATCACTTATATTGTTTTGCTCTTTTGTTACATGTAGGTAATGATTTCCAGGGAGGGGGTTAAAAAGTTCTAAAAACTTAGTAAGCAAGATCGTGCAGCTCTCTAAACAAATAAGCTTCTACTATATCATCTATAGTTTTTTGAGTGTGAGCAACAAGAACTATCATTGCCATATTTATAAAATCCATAACGCTTTCACCATCACTGTTTACAACAACAGCTTCACTCCAAGGAGAGAAACCATCATACTTTTCATGATGAAGAACTTCTACAAGTTCACCCTCTTCTATGCGAAGTTGCGCCCATATTTTGGCATCTGCTACTGATGTGATTTTTGCTTCATGCACATCATCAGAATCCATAGGTACAAGTATAAGCATTAGCCGTTAATCTCTTTTAGTTTTTTCTTGCTAAGTTTTAATGCTTCATTATCCATGATGCCAATCTTTTCACTTAAAATATCATTTGCTATTTTCTTTGCATTTTTAAGTGAGTGCATTTTATAAGTTCCACATTGATAGATATTAAGTTCTGGAATATCTGCTTCACTTTTTACTTTTAAAACATCTTGCATAGCTTTTTTCCAAGCTTTTGCAACTTTTTTCTCATCAGGAGTTCCAAGAACAGACATATAAAACCCTGTACGACAACCCATAGGAGACAAATCAATAATCTCTACTTTTTTAGTATTGAGGTGGTCACGCATAAATCCTGCAAAAAGATGTTCAAGGGTATGAATCCCACGACCATCCATTTTATCTACATTTGGTACATAAAAACGCAAATCATATACTGTAATATCATCTCCAGAAGGTGATTTCATCCCCTTAGCTTTTCGTACTGCAGGTGCTGGCATGATTGTGTGGTCAACTGTAAAAGAGTCAAGTAATGGCATAAATATATCCTTAATTTTAATTATTAAGAGTATTGTAGCAAAAAAAATTGATTAAAAATTGAAAGAGAATAATTAGTACCTAAAACCAAGAAGTTTTAGATTTGGTAAAGATTGTGCAAAACATCCAATAAAGGCTAGGCTATAGCCTGCCGTATTGGATTTTTTTGCAAGATTTGCTGAAGCTAAAAGCTTCTTAAACGCGAGCTTCTTCTCGGCGTTGGAGATACGCCCATTGCTCATCTACTCTATCTTGCCACTCTTTTATAAGATACTTATACTGATCTTTAAAAAGGTGTTTAAAACGACCTTGAGCTGCTAGATACTCTTCAACAGGAACTATATTTTTTGGTCTATATGTAATATTAAGTTCATGATTGTCAATAATCTCATAGAGAGGGAAAACTAAAGAATCAGTTGCTAAATCAGTGATATACATAGTATCTTTAGGATCAAATTTCCACTCAGTTGTACAAGGAGAAACAGCATTAATAAATACAGGACCTTCTACTGCCATACCATGTTGGATTTTTTTAACCATATCTTTCCATTTGTTAGGTGCAACTTGTGCAGAGTAAGGAATTTGATGAGATGCCATGATAGATACCATGTCTTTTTTATTTTTTTTCTCACCATAACTTACTTTACCTGCTGGTGCAGTAGTTGTACTTGAACCGATTGGTGTTGAAGATGAACGCTGTCCACCAGTATTTGCATATACTTCATTATCAAGAACTACATACATCATATTGTGACCACGCTCCATACATCCAGAAATCCACTGGAAACCTATATCGTAAGATGCACCATCGCCACCAAAAGCTACAAACTTAGGATTACGGTCTGGTTGCTTTAAGCGACCTTTAGTTTTTAGCGCATTATACATAGCTTCAGCACCTGCAACTGCAGTAGAACCATTTTCAAAACCGATATGAATCCAAGAAGCATCCCATGATGTGTATGGATAAACTGCTGTACAAACTTCAAGACATCCAGTTGATGCCCCAAGAACTAAATCATCATTTGTTGCGTTTAAAACTTCACGAACAATGATAGAGTGTGCACAACCAGGACAAAGAAGGTTTGCACCTTCAAAACGATCTGCTGATGTAGAAAACTCTTTTAAGTTTTTAATTTTTTTCATTTCACTCATAGTTTTCTCCTTATAAAAATGATAATTTCGGTCCACGAACACCGATAAATTGTTGTAGTGGAGTTGTTACTTTACCAGCATCAACATTTGTTTGAAGCTCAGTATATAGATCAACTAAATGTTTTTTCGTCAAATCACGACCACCAAGACCATAAACATACCCAGAAAGAAGTGCTTTTGTATCTGTATTGAAAAGAGCACCTGCAATCTCATTAAACAACATTCCTGCTGCTCCATTTGGTGAACTTCTATCAAGTGCCGCTATTGCTTTTACATCTTTTAGTGCTGCAGCAATTTCCATAAATGGGAAAGGACGAACAACACGAAGACCAACAACACCTGCTTTGATACCTTTTGCTCTCATTTCGCCTGCTACTTCACGAGCAGTTTCAACTGAAGTACCCATACACACTACGGCTACATCAGCATCATCCATGTCATATTTTTCAACAAAATTGTATTTACGACCTGAGATTTTTTCAAATTCATCAAATGCAGATTGAATCTTTGGTAAAGCTTTTGTCATAAGGTCATTATGTTGACGAGCCTTATGCTCAAAGTGCCAATCTTCTTCTGTCTGCACACCATGAGTTACAGGATGTTCAAAGTCAAGCATATCATTCATAGGTTGAAATTCACCTACAAAACCATATGCTGTATCATCATCTAAAGTATGTACACCTTGTGCAGTATGTGATGTCATAAAACCATCTTGGTGTACCATCGCTGGAAGTCTTACATCATGATCCTCAGCTACTTTAAATGCTATAAAGTTCATATCATAAGCTTCTTGAGGTGAGTAAGCATCAAGTTGAATCCAACCACTATCACGACCAAGATACATATCTCCATGGTCACCATTTACATTTAGTGGAGCAGCTAAAGCACGGTTAACAACATTTAGCACGATTGGTAAACGCATTCCTGATGCTTGGTAAAGAGTCTCTACCATAAGTGCAAACCCTTGTGAAGATGTTGCAGTAGCAACACGACCACCAGCAGCAGAAGCACCGATACAACCACTCATCGCAGCATGTTCAGACTCAACCATTACGAATTCACCCTCGATTTGATTATTTGCTTTCATACTTCCATAGCCTTCAACAATAGGAGTTGATGGTGTAATAGGATAAGCAGCAACTACATCAATCTGGCACTGTCTCAATGCCTGAGAAGCTGCAAAGTTACCATCCCATACTTCAATATCTTTTAATTCGACTTTATCAAATGCCATTATTTTTCCTTCTTTTCTTTAGCTGGCCATCCAGCGATTACTTCTTCTTCATCATCTTTTTCTGGAAACATCAAAAGTGATTTAGGATTTGTTGGACAAACCTCAACACAAATCCCACACCCTTTACAGTGATCCATATCTACACCAATCATCTTCTTATCTCTAGAAATAATTGACATGTCTGGACAATAGACCCAACAAAATTGACAATCTATACAATAATCTTTGTTAAAAACTGGTTTTTCAATTCTCCAATCAGCAACACTCGCGCTAAATGAACTATTTTGCGTATAATTTCTGTCTTCTTGAAGTGTTCCAGCTATGTTGCCTGCTTCACCTTCAAATGTACGAAGCATAGCCCCGATTTCAAATTCATCCCAACCTGTATTTGCCATGTTAATTCCTTATTTCACTTCGTCATATGCTCGTTGGATAGCCAACATGTTTGCATCAACAATTTTTTGTGGTAATTTTGCGAGAATTCTTTTCATACTCTCTTTAAAGAATTCTATATCATACATTTCAGAAACCTTCATGAATGCACCAAGCATTGGAGTGTTTGGAATAGCACGACCGATAGTCTCTTGTGCAATTTTAATACAATCAACAGTATAAATTGTTTTGCCCTCTAACTTAGGTTGAGAAGCAACTAACTCTTCTTTACTCATATGTGTAGTAATTATAAATATAGTGTTTTCTTTTGCATTTATAGTTACATCCGTTGTGTAAATTAGGGCAGGATCTATTACAAATACATAATCCGGCTCCATGTATTTTTCATGATTCATAATAACTTTATCATTTACACGATTGTAAGCTGTCATCGCAGCTCCACGCTTAGCAGACCCATAAAATGCGAATGCTTGTACATGTTTACCTGTTGTCGAAATTACATCTGCTAAACCTTTCGCACCTGTTACAGCACCCTGTCCAGCACGACTATGCCATCTAATTTCTAGCATATATTCTCCTTGAATTTATTAAGAAACATATTAAAAGTGTTTTCTATATAGTTCTATTTCAAGTATTTTAGACAAGTAGGACTTAAATATAGCTTGATATTTTAACTCTAACGATTTTCTTAGTTTGAATGTGATTATTTTCTACTTTTTAACCAATTAATAGCATCATATACATCTTCAAATATAATGTCTGTATATTCTTGTAGCACTTTTTTATCATCTTATCCACTTAAAACACCTATTGACTGAACTCCAGAAGACCTAGCAGAAACCAAATCTAAAAGTTTTTGATTGTAGTAAAATAATCTAATTTGCAAGATTATCAAATCTTTTTAAAAACACTTCTCTTGTTCTTGAACCTTCTTCTCTTAAAAGCCATTTTTTTGAAAATAAATGGTAAAAATGAATAAAGTCTATAAAAATTTCACTTTATAATCATTTTTACCTTGG